>JAAWOG010000076.1 GCA_022799355.1 Lachnospiraceae bacterium
AATATTATCAAATTTTTGCTTTTTGTGACAAATTTGTCAGTTTCTGTCTCAGGCTCTCATCAGAAATTCCTGAAGTACATATCTCCCCATATATTTCCAGTCTTTTTCGGCAATGTCCTTTTTCAGCACCAGATCATACTCTTTCACCGCTTCGTCATTCAGGTTGTATACCACTTTTCCCACCTTCGTCCCCTTTTTTACCGGCGCCTGTATCTCACCGGCATAGGTCACGTCAATTCTCACTTCATCCTCCGCGGAAACAAGAAACTTCAGCTCTCCGTCCGCATTCATTCCCGCCTGTTCCGCCCCTGTTTCTTCCCCCTTTTGTGTATCGGCACCGCCCTTTTCCCTGAGTTCTACTTCCGCCCTCACTTCCGCGTAGGGATCACACTCCTCCATGTCCGGGATTCCCCCCGTCACTTTCACCGGTTTTAAATCTATCTCCTTATAAATATTCTGATATTCATAATTCGCCAGTCCGTACTCCATCAGCTTTCTGGTATCCACCCACTTATAGGTTTTATGATTCGGCCAGCCGCAGGCTAAAAGTGCCACGATAAAAGTTTTCTCCCCCCGCCGGAGCGCCCCCACGTAGCAGTACCCCGCGCCCCCCGTAAAACCGGTCTTTCCGGAGAGGGCGCCGTCCATCATCGTCAGGAAAGCATTGTGGTTGACACAGTTGTAGCTGCGGCTGCCCTGACGGTTCGCAAAGCCGTAGGCAGGCGTCCGTGTGATCTCCAAAAACGCCTCTTTCTGAGGGGATGTCATAATACAGTACCGCATGATCAGCGCAAGATCCCTCGCCGTGGTGGAGTGGCGCTGTTCCCTGCCGTCTATCATCTCCACCGCATCTAAGCCGTTGGGTGTAATAAAATGGGTATCCAAGCAGCCTATCTCTTCTGCCTTGTCATTCATCATCTCTGCAAAGCCTTCCACGGAACCGCCGACATGTTCCGCGATCGCCACCGCGGCATCATTATGGGACTCCAGCATCAGGGAGTACAGTAAATCTTTCAGGTAAAAACTGTCCCCCTTTGTCACCCCAAGACGGACCTGAGGCTGGGATGCCGCCAGAGACGATATTTCCACCTCATCCTCCTGGTTTCCGTGTTCCAGTGCCAGAATACAGGTCATAATCTTTGTGGTACTTGCCATGGGCAGCGCCACATCCTCCTCTTTTCCGTATAAAACACGCCCGGAATCGGCATCCATAAGTACCGCGCCCCGGGCGTACAGATCAAGGTTTGTCTCTTCCGCCCGCACTGTCTCCCAGGGCGCAAGGCATGTGAGCATCACCGCCGTCAGCACTGCCAAAATCCATGTTTTCAAACCTGCTTTCTTTCTTTTCTGACTGTTATGTTTGATATGCGGGCCTTTCCCCTCTGTGATCTTCCCCTTTTTCATACGGTACTTCCCTGATCGTCTTTATGCTTATTATATGGTACCGCATGTCACTTTAGACCAGTCTTATCCCGCTTTGCTCTTCGCCGTCACCGGGCGCAGGCAGATCACCGGCTTTTCTTACCACCCCGGTTTGTCCGGCAGCCTCCTTTTATCAGATATCCACGCTCTGGCGCGCCTCCGCCTCCGCCTGCTCCCGGAATTCCTCCACCTGCACCGGATTTAATTCCGGCAGATCACTCAGGCTCTTGACGCCGAAACTGCGCAGAAACTGCTCCGTTGTGCCGAACAGCATCGGACGTCCCGGCGCATCGAGCCTGCCCAGTTCCTGTATCAGATCAAATTCCAGAAGCCTGTTTACCGCAAAATCGCAGCTCACCCCCCGTATCCTTTCGATATCCAGCTTGGTCACCGGCTGCTTGTAAGCGATGATAGAAAGGGTTTCCAGCATGGTATCGGACAGCACATACTTTCTGGGCGTCTTTGCAATTTTGATCAGATATTCGTACATTTCGTTTTTGGTACCAAGCTGCACCGCGTCCTCCAGTTCGATCAGTTCGATTCCCTTATCCTGCGCCTGATAGGACTGTTTTAATTCCTCCAAAAGCTCCTTTGTCACGTTTTTACTTTCTTCGATCACTTCCGCCAGTCTGCCGATCTCCACGGAATCCCCCAGTGTAAACAGGATCGCCTCCAGTACTGCCTTTGCTTTTTCTCTCTCCACCGTATATTTTTCCTCTTTTTCAAAATTTTTCCAACATGTTAATCAGGTAATGACCGGCTCTTCCTTTACCGTGATTTTAATATCATCAAATAAATCGTCCTGTGAAATAACAATCTTCCCGATCTTCATCATCTCCAGTACCAGCAAGAAGGTAACGATCACTTCCATTTTGCTGCTTTGTTTCTCCAGAAGTTCCCTGAAAGAGCAATATCTGTGCTTTAACAGATAATTCTGCAGATAGATCTGCTTCCGGTCCATATCTATCTCGTCTTTTTCGATCTTTCCGAAACTGCTTCTGACGGGATCAATCTTTTCCTCCTGGCGCCTTAACATAAACCGGAACATTTCATGCAGTCTGACAAGGGTGGCATCCCCCAGCAGTTCTTCGTAATCCACGGGAGGCCTGTACTCCTCGATCTCCTTTGGCAGATGCTGCTTGCGGTAAAAAGCTTTCCGGGCATTTGTGTGCAGATCCTTCAGTTCATAGGACATATATTTATAAATCTTGTATTCCAGCAGTTTCTGCACCAGCTCCGCCCTGGGATCTTCCGTCTCCCCCTCCTCATTCACCTCCGCGGGAAGGAGCATTTTGCACTTGATGTCCAAAAGGGTTGCCGCCATCACCAGAAACTCGCTCATCACATTCATATCTTCGGTTTCCATCTGCCGGATATAGTCGAGATACTGCTCCGTGATCAGCGTAATCGGAATATCGTAGATATCTATTTTATTTTTATCGATCAGGTGCAGGAGCAGGTCCAGCGGCCCCTCGAACACCTCCAGTTTTACCGGTATTGCCATATGGTATATTGCCTTTCTTCTGCGTCATTTTACGCCTTCCGCGATGCCGGCCCTTTTGCCTTGCCTTCTTCCGCGCGGCTGTCCGTCTCCGGATGCCCGGATTTTCCTCCGCGCTCCGCGGTCAGTTCCACCACCACCACTTCCCCGGGATTGAAGAGCCGCACCGGAATCGTATGCATCCCCAGCCCCCGGCTGATGATCATCCGGCTTCCGTATTCCTCAAACAGTCCGCCGTCATAATGGGGAAAGGGAAACAGCGAAGGCGACACCACGCCTTTCAGGCCTGGAATCCTTGCCACACCGCCGTGAACATGTCCGGACAGTACCAGGTCCGGTTTCCACGCCGCATAATCCGGAAAAAACTCCGGATTGTGCGCCAGCAGGATCTGATAACAGGATGTATCCGCCTCACCTGCCGTCTCCCGCAGATAGCCTTCTTTCAGCTTCCGCTTTACAAACCTTTTATAGTATTCCCTGTCGATGGTCAGTCCGGTGATGCGGATACCGGACTCCGGCAGGCAGCAGCTCTCATTGTCCAGAAAACGGATGCCGCTCTCCTGAAAGCTTTTCATATAGTCCGTGTACATGGTGTCGTACTCTTTCGGGTAGATTCTGGCACGGTATTCATGATTGCCAAGGGCATAGTAAACGGGATATTTCTCCGCGCATTTTTTTACAAATGCCGCACCCTTTTCAAAAGACGCGCCCGGTTTCGCATTCAGCATATCTCCGCCGATCAGCACCGCATCCGGCGCAAGTTCCGAAAGCGCCTGAAGAAGCCGCTCGTTCCCGATTCCGTACTCCTTATTATGCAGGTCCGACAAAAAGACAAGACGGCAGTCCTTTTTCAGTTTGTCGGAGCAAAAAGTATATTTTCTGACTACAAACCTGTTGCTGTCCCAGATCATAACCCAGAAAAGGGCAATGATAAGGCACACAAACAGTACAAGTAATGTTGTTCCTATCCACGCGCCGTTCATCATTGTCCTCCTATTCCAGTTCCGCAGATGTCCTTTCAGTACACCAATACCCGAAGAGAATTTCCAGCCGCACTGCGTCTGTAAATCCTCTTGTGCACTTCCAGGACATCTGCTGTTTTCCAGTTCCGCAGATGTCCTTTCAGTACACCAATACCCGAAGAGAATTTCCAGCCGCCCCTGCGTCTGTAAATCCTCTTGTGCACTGACCGGGCTCATGCTGTTTTTTAGTTCCGCAGATGTCCTTTCAGTACACTCGCGTTTTCATTTTGGTGTCAGGCGGAGAGCAGGAATCCTTCCAGTGCTTTCCGCACGAAATCTTTATAGACTGCCTCGGGAATGTCTTCCTTAAATATGATGGGAACACTTCCCAGTTTGTTTCCGGCGAGCAGATAGATCGCTTCTCCCGCCACGTCCCCGGCTTTTACCGGCGCCTTTACCTGTTCCGGGAGGGAGATGATCTTCTCCACGCCTTCCAGGTTCTGTCCTGTGGTGTCCAGATAGCGGAAGGGCGCCTGATACCCCACCTCCGTCTTATCCACGATTGCCCCTTTGATAGGAATCGACGGCAGGATATCCTCGTTTTTGTCCTCGTAAATATGGCTCACGCTGTAGCCGTAGCTGAGCAGGGTGATGGCTTCCGCAAATCTGATCTTTCCCTCCTCGGCTCCCATAACGACCGCGATCAGGTCCATCCCGTCCTTTCTTGCCGTAGCGGAAAGGCAGAACTTCGCCTTGCTGGTGGAGCCGGTCTTTAAGCCCGTTGCCCATTCATAGCTTTTCAGAAGTTTGTTGGTACTGGAAAGCGTAAAGGTCTCCGTCCCCCGGTTTGTGGTGTGGGTGATATCCTCCATCCAGATACCGGTGTAATCGAAAATCTGCGGGTATTTTGTAATCAGCTCTCTGGACATGGTCGCCACATCCTGTGCGGAAGTATAATGCCCGTCGGAATCCGTCAGGCCGCAGCAGTCCTCAAAGTGGGTATTTTCCATACCAAGCCCTGCCGCCCTCTGGTTCATCAGATAGACAAACTCCTCCTCGCTTCCCGCCACATGCTCCGCCGCCGCCACCGCGGCGTCGTTCCCGGAGGCTACCGCAATACATTTGACCAGCGTATCAAGCGTCTGGATCTCGCCCTCCTCCAGAAAGACCTGGGAGCCGCCCATGGACTGGGCGTGGGCCGATGTGCGCACCTCATCCGAGAGGGACACCTTGCCGCTGTTTACATAGTCAAAAATAACCAGCAGTGTCATAATCTTTGTAATGCTGGCAGGGCTTCTTCTCTCCTGTGCGTTCTTCTCGTAGATTACCTGGCCTGTGGATGCCTCTATCACCATAGCCGACGGCGATGTGATGTCAGGGCCTGCCGCCTCTGCGGATATACCGCACTGTGTAAAACTCACCGTCAAAAGTATAAAAGCCAGGCACCATGCAAAAAAGTTTATCTGTCTTTGGCTGTGTCTTGTGTTATCTTCGCTTTTTAGCACCTTCATGAAATAAACCTGTTATGCGGGTTCCCTTGCCGGAACCTGCATTCCCCCTGTGATCTGTTTGTTTCATATATATGCGCAAAAAGCGGAAGATATATTTATCTCTCCCTGACTTTCTTCTTTTTCTCTGTGACAGGATGTGTCCGTTCGTATATCGCGTACAGGTCCGGGCGCCTCTGCCTTGTCCGCTCTTTTGCCATCTCAAGGCGCCAGGCGTCCACTTTTGCATGGTCTCCGGACAAAAGGATCGAAGGCACCGCCTTCCCGTTCCAGATCTCCGGCCTTGTGTACTGGGGATATTCCAGCAGGTTATCATAAAAGGACTCCGTCTCGCCGGATGCCTGATTGGTCAAAACCCCGGGCACCATACGGGCAATGGCATCCACCATCACCATGGCCGGCAGTTCCCCGCCGGTAAGCACGTAATCTCCGATCGAAACACAGTCTGTCACGATCGTCTCGATCACCCTCTCATCGATCCCCTCATAGTGGCCGCATAAAAAGATCAGGTCTTCCTCTTCGGCAAACTCCCTTGCCATCTCCTGATGGAAGGTTCTGCCCTGGGGCGTCACATAGATCACCCGGTTTCTCCGTTTATCCGGCCTTCCCTCCTTCTGCTTCCGTTCCAGAATACGCCGCTCCACTTCCAGATAAGCATCATAAACAGGCTGTGCCTGCATCAGCATCCCGGCGCCGCCTCCGTATGGATAATCATCCACTTTTTTATGTTTATCCAGCGTATAATCCCGGATGTTCAGAGCTTCTATCCCGATATGCCCTGCCGCCTCGGCACGTCCGATGATGCTTTCCTTAAGTCCGCCCAGCACCATCTCGGGAAACAGCGTCAGGATATGAAAATTTGTCATGGGTATTCCTTCCGTTTTGTGCTTTCTGACATGATTCTCAGGACTTTTTGCCGGAGCGCGCCGCATCCAGCAGTCCTTCCATCACGTGAACCTTCATATATCCGGCATCTATATCCACTTCCCTGATGCAGTCCCGGATTGCCGGAAAAAGTACAATCTCTCCATCCGGCATTGTCACCTCATAGACATCGTTGGCTCCCGTCTCGAGAATGTCCGTGAGCCTGCCCAGCTCTTTTCCTTCCTCATCGACAACCAAAAGCCCTATCAGGTCTGCCTGATAATATTCATGCGCCCGAAGGGGCACCGCCTGATCCCTTGTGATCCAGAGTGTCGCGCCCTGGTACTTCCGGGCTTCCTCCGGGCTGTCGATCCCCTCAAACTTTACGATTGCCATTTGTTTGAAAAACCGCACCGACTGCAGTGTCACCTGCCGCTCTTCTTTCCCTGTTCTCAGTAAAACGGATTTTAACTTTTTATATTTCTCCGGCTCATCTGTTGTGGGAAATACTTTCACTTCTCCCTTTATGCCATGTACGGAAGCCACCGCTCCCACCTGAAACTCCTTCTGCATACCTGTCCTCTCGTTAAAAAGAATCCTGCCAGGCAGGATTCTTTCCCATTTCAGATGATTTCCACATCCACTCTCTTATTGTCTTTCGTGGAAGCCGCCTTCACAACAGAGCGGATCGCCTTGGCGATTCTGCCCTGCTTGCCGATCACCTTGCCCATATCCTCAGCCGCCACATGCAGTTCGACGGTAATATTTCTGCCCTCGCCCTTTTCGGTCACAACGACCTCTTCCGGATGGTCAACAAGCGCCTTCGCAATTACTTCAACTAATTCCTTCATTTCAATAACCAGCCCTTTCCACAGCCCGAAAAATTATTTTTCGATACCCGCGATCTTGAAAATCTTCTCAACGGTCTCTGTCGGCTGCGCTCCTGTGGAGAGCCATTTTTTAGCCAGTTCTTCGTTGACATGAATTGTGCTGGGCTCCGTCTTGGGATCATATGTGCCGATCTCCTCGATAAACCTGCCGTCTCTCGGGCTTCTGCTGTCAGAAACTACGATTCTGTAAAAAGGTGCTTTTTTCTGTCCCATTCTTTTTAATCTGATCTTTACCATGTCTTTTTCCTCTGCTTTCTTTAATTAGTATATAATATATAGTCATTAGCTTTTTAAAGGATTTCATGCAGCAAAACACTTTATCCCCTATAGCTTTACTACCTGATATAAGATACCCCTTCGCGGCCTCTTTTTGTGCAAAAATCTCTCCGCCCTTTGTCCTTTCTTAAAACGGGAATCTTCCCCGTCCGCCAAGGCCTCCCATCATACCGCCCAGAGAGCCTCTGCCTTTTTTGCCCATCATCCCCTGCATCTGCTTCATCATTTTCTGGCTCTGCTCGAACTGCTTGACAAACCGATTGACCTGGGCGATATCCACGCCGGCTCCTTTTGCGATCCTGTGTTTTCTGCCGGGATTTAAAAGTTTCGGATTGGCACGCTCTTTCTTTGTCATGGAGAGCACGATGGCCTCGTTTCTTGCCAGTTCTTTCTCATCTATCATGGAGGCGATATCGGCCTTTCCGCCAAGCCCCGGCATCATCGACAACAGGCTTCCAAGTCCGCCCATCTTCCGCATCTGCTTCATGCTCTCGAGATAGTCCTCAAAGTCAAACTTGCCCTTTTTCATCTTCGCAGCCATCTCTTTTTCTTTGTCTGCGTCGATCTCGATCGTTTCCTGTGCCTTTTCGATCAGTGAGAGCACATCGCCCATGCCCAGAATACGCCCCGCCATACGGTCCGGATAAAACTGTTCCAGATCGGAGAGTTTCTCTCCCATGCCGACATAGAGAATCGGCTTGCCGGTCACGGCTTTGACGGAAAGCGCCGCACCGCCTCTGGTATCGCCGTCCATCTTGGAGAGAATCACCCCGTCGATGCCGACCTTTTCATCAAACTCCGACGCCACGTTAACCGCGTCCTGACCGGTCATGGCATCCACCACAAGAAGGCTCTGGTGCACTTCCACATTTTCTCTGATCTTCTGCAGTTCCGCCATCATATCCTCATCGATATGCAGGCGTCCGGCGGTATCCAGGATCACCACATTATGTCCGTTTTTCCGGGCATGTTCCAAAGATGCCTTTGCGATATCCACAGGGCTCTGGTTATCGCCCATGGAAAATACGTCTACTTCCTGTTTTTCTCCGTTGATCTGAAGCTGTTTGATCGCCGCCGGACGATAGACATCACAGGCAACCAGAAGGGGCTTCTTTCCCTTTAACTTGAATTTCCCCGCCAGCTTTGCCGTGGTCGTGGTTTTACCCGCACCCTGCAGGCCGCACATCATAATCGTCGTAATGGACTTTCCGGGCTGAAACTTCAGCTCCGTCGTTTCGGAACCCATCAGGGCGGTCATCTCTTCGTTTACGATCTTGATCACCATCTGCCCGGGGTTTAACCCGTTCATCACATCCGCGCCGATTGCGCGCTCTTCCACGGATTTCACAAACTTTTTGACCACTTTAAAGTTTACGTCCGCTTCTAGCAGCGCCATCTTAACCTCTTTCAGAGCAAGTTTTACATCCTCCTCGGTCAGGCGCCCTTTGCCGCGCAGTTTTTTAAATACATTTTGCAGTTTATCCGTTAAGCTTTCAAAAGCCATTTATAAATTCTCCATTAATCCCGCGGTAAGCTGCCTGATCAGGTCAAGCTGCTCCCTGCACTCTTTTTCCGGCATCCCTTTTCCTTCTTCCGCCAGCCTGTCGATCCTGGCTGCCGTCTGCTTTGCCTCCGCGAATTTTCTGACAAGATGCAGCTTCTCTTCATACCCGGCAAGCAGCTTATCACACCGCCGGATCAGATCATGCACACCCTGCCGGCTGATACCGTGCTGCTCCGCAATCTCCGCCAGCGACATATCGTTATAAACCGCATCCTCATAAATGTTCCTTTGATGCTCTGTCAGCAGTTCCCCGTAAAAATCATATAAAAGTCCCTGCTCCACGATCTTTTCCATAACAGTCTGCCCTTCCCGCCCCGGATCACGGCATATCTCAAGCCACAAACGGTAGTTTACTATAAATAAAAGCAGCTGTCAAGTTTTTTTCTTGACAGCTTTGGCGGAGTTTTCCCGGCATCAGGTCTCCCCTCCGATCAAAACTTTTTTTCCGCAAAAAGCAAAGCCATATTTTCGTATGTTCTTTTCCGGTACTCCCCGTTCTATAAGCGCCGCCTCATATTGTTTTTCTCCGATCTGCCGCAGTGCCGCCTTTACCGTATCAGCCAGTTCCATTTCTTCTTCCTCATCCTGTACCTTAAATTCCAGTATGATTCCGTCATCGTCCTTTTTGGGCATCAGCATCACGTCATACCTTCCAAAACCGCTCTCCCGATTGGAGATGACGCTGTAACGCTCCGCCAGTTCCACCAGCAGCCCCAAAACAAAACCATGGTAAAAACGTTCCGGTTCCGCGGTTTCCGACGGCTTATTTCCGGTATCAAAACTGCTGAAAGTAGTCAGCGCCACTTTGTTCATATAGTAATTCATCGCCCTGATATCATCGGACAGCAACGCTTTGATAAAATCATTGTAGTTTTCATCCCGCTCCGCAAACCAGCCCCGGATCATATTCTCAAACATCACCTGAACTTCTTTGTTCGTCAGGGCAAGACTATAATACCAATGTCCCTCTCTCTCCGCATATTCCGTGCAAACGGCTTTCAGATAACCGCTTGCAAGCAGAAGGCTCCAAACGGCATTTCTCTTTGTATACAGTTCTCCATACACAATCTGTTCATCCATCTCCACCCGAAAAGATTCTCCGCCAAGCAGCCCCTCGAGATTTTGTTTGATCTCTTTATTTCCCTCTCGAATCAGCTTTCCGATCAGGCTGTTAGAGCTGGAATTTGCCCAGTATACGCCTGCCTTCCCTTTATCTAAATAGTGAAGGACCGACCAGGGATTGTAAATATCGGTATACCTTCCAAAAACGAAACCATCATACCAGTTTTTTACTTCCTGCCTGCGGTCAGACAGCCCAAATTCATCCAGAGACGCAAAGACCTCTTCTTCCGTAAATCCAAAGCTGTCCGCGTATTTTTCAGAGGTGGTAGTTACCACCTCCAGATTATTCAGATCGGAAAAGACAGATTCCCTGCTCACACGCGTAATGCCTGTCATGATCCCGCGTTCCAGATACGGGTTTGTTTTAAATGCAGACTGAAACAGACTTCTTGTGAAGGAAACCAGTTCATCCCAGTAACCATTTACATAAGCTTCCTGCATTGGCGTATCGTATTCATCCAGAAGAATGATTACTTTTTTTCCATAATATTTGTATAAAAAGGAAGACAGATAATAAAGGCTCATCGTAGCATCTTCTTCGTTCATCGTCTCCGATATCCGCTCGAAATACTCCTTCTCCCTCGGCGTCAGCAGATCCCCCTTAAGAAGAAAACGCATCTCACCATACAGATTCATCAATATCTGGCATATTCTATAGCGAACCTTCTCGTAACTGTTCTGCTTCACGTTGGCAAAGGAAATACTGATTACCGGATAAGTCCCCTGCAGATTCCGGTATTTTTCATGCTCCCAGATGGAGAGCCCCTCAAACAGGTCCCCACGCCCCGCATATTTCACGGAAAAGAACTGCTCCGTCATACTCATCGTCAGCGTCTTTCCAAAACGCCTCGGACGTGTGATCAGAGTAACGCTGTCCCCGTTTTCCCACCACTTCTTTATAAAATCCGTTTTGTCTATATAAAAATAATTGTTTTCCTGAATTGTGCCAAAGTCCTGATGCCCGATTCCCACCGTTTTTGCCATGCCCTGCACCTCCTGATTTTTATCTTAGCACAACCATAGTGCATTATCCAGTATCTTTCCCGTTACTGTCCATAAGAGTTACTGTCAAGCAATCGTTGGCAACTTTTTTTCGTACAGATTTTCTTATGTTATCCATCCAATCCCACTTTGGTTTGACTGTCTAATATCCCTCCATCATAAACAGCTTCCTGCGGTCCCCACGTATCTTTCCTCCCAAACCTGCCATGTACCCGATCACCGGATATTCATAGCATTTGAAGCCGTCCTCTTTCAACCTTTCCTCCTTCTAATTTGTGAAGAAGTCGTTTATAATGCATTCTGCATGTTAAGTGATGGCGGGGTAATCATCGAACCAATCCATGAACTTCCATAAAGAAAATGCTGTGCGGCCATTATTGATAAATATGGTGTTTGCCGGTGGATTTCAATCTGACATATTCACAAAGGACTGCCAACAAGCGCTGACAGTCCTTTCACATTCTTATTCCTATGTTCTATTTTTCATCCAGAAGATTCTGCACGGCGCCCCACTCGATCACCGGTACATTTCTCTGTGTCACATTGGCAGTCTGTTTTTTCTTGCTGCTCATTTTGGAAAAACTTACCAAAAAGAACACTATGGCTGCCACCACACTGATCCCGAATGCGCCAATGGCAATCTGCAGCGCATTGTCCACACCGGAAAAGAAATAACACCCTGCAGCCACAATCAAACCGACAATAAGGCTGACGATCGAATTTTCAAACAGCTTATTCTTAATACCGCTGACAGCCCAGGACTGAGGCTTGTGGCAGTGAGGACATTCATCTTTGAACGCCGTGTTAAAAATGTTCTTTTCCGTTGCGTTCTTATAAGAATCCTTTACCTCTCTCACAAGGTTTTTATGGGCCATTTCATTCAGCTGCTGCTGCTTATTGTATTCCAGCTCCCTGTAATTGCTGTTGACTTCGGCTTCCATACCCTTGATAACGGCAGTCAGCTTTCCGCTGTCCTTCATGCACTGCTCGCACTTAAAAGAGTACGGCACATCAATTGTTTCGGTTTTTTTGTGTTTGTAGTAAGTACCCAACTTCGGTTTCCTCCTCAATTTTAATCTTTTTCTTTCTACCCTGTAAAACAACAGATATTTTAAATTATACCCCCCCATCTCCCAAAATCAAGTATAAAAACAGGTACAATCACTCTCAGCCTTCACAAAAGTTATGCTATCATATCCCCCAGTTCAAAAATTATATCGCCGCTCTCCCTCCGCCCATTCACCAACTCAAATACAATATAAGGCATACCCTCATACTCCGCCACGCCATAGGTCTCATCCATATAATACCCTGTATACACATGAAAACGCATTGTAGCGCCCAGATCAAAGCCGGATAGCATCCCAAGCTCCACCCCTGTTACCCGATCCCCCTGCTCCTTCGGAATGGTTACCGCCTGTAATGCCTCCCCGCTCTTTTTATCCGTCAGGACAAGACTCCTCGTCTCCTCATCGAAACTCCAACCAATCCGCTCCTCCAAAAGGGCGCAGTAATCCTCAAGGCCGAAATGACTCTCCTGCATTGTGTTATCACCAAACCGCAGGATATGAAGTTCCTCCGCCGAGACACCGGTTCCGGCATGGATTTTACAGGAAATCTGCAGTTCCTGCTTCTCTTCATCCCAGTTCAATTCCGGAAGCTGACGCTGCGGACTCGTATAATACCAGTCAAAATAGTAAAAATCCTCACCCATTTCCAGAACAACACCGCGATCTGTTATTTCTTCATCGTTGTAGCCGTAAAGCCTTATCCCCTTCTCCGGAATCTCCCCGATGCATATGATTCCGCTAAAGTCCGCCTCCGGGATATCGCGTTGAACGGAAAGATGCCTCCATTCCTCTGTATCCGTTTTCATCATCCTCGCAATAACATCTGCCCGTTCATCCGTCGGTACCCAGATTCCGTTTTCCCCATAGGGCTGAAGCATGCTGATCGTAAAGGTTTCCCCATCCTCCAAAAAAGTAATATCCAGGCTGACAAGTCCGCTTCCCCCTGGCTCATGCAGCGTATACCGCACCTTCTTCGGATCGTCGGACAAATTCAGAAGAAAGGCGGCGGCGCTCCCCGGCTCAAACAGAGCCCGATATGCCATACTGCTGGAAAGCAGCGCGTTTTCATTCAGCGCCTCTCCCAGCCCGTTCTTTGTGTAATCCATCATGCTTCCATCGAGAGAACCCGGGGTAATGTATGCATCCTTAAATTCTTCCGCCGTAGCAATATTATCATAATAATTCAGTTCCTCTTTTGATACGGCATATCCGTCACCGTCCCGCTCAAACCACAGTGTTTCCTTCCAGCAGGTGACATGAGGATCGGAGGTGTGGGCATAATAGTAAATTTCCGCCCGATCCCTCTCTTCTTCATAGATATGAAAAAGGCAATCCGTATCAATATCCCACGGCCAGGGGCTTGAAAAACCGAAATCGTCCAAAGTATCCCGCATATCCTCTGCCAGTTCCGGCGACATCATCGCCGCGATCCCCTCACCGTCTCTGTTAATAAAAGCTTCCGTCCACTGTTCCACAAATTCGGAAAGGTCCGCTCTCTCCTCTTCCGCATACGATGTACTTTCCTCTTCCTCCTTCGGGCTTGTCAGAAAACAGACAGCCGCCGCCATACAGCACAGGACCGCCGTCAGAATGATCCGGAATGCCGGTTTTTTATAGTCCAGCACATTTTTCACTCTCTCCTTCACACCCACTTCCCCGAAGGCGAGAGGACACGCCCCCACCCCGCTTTGTCTGACACTGCAGGAAAGAAGGGCTTCCGCGTAAGCTTTCCTGCTCTCCCGTCCCAGACTGCGGATCACTTTTTCATCACATGCCAGTTCGATGTCCCTGCAAAACAATATGTACGAAACCCAGCAGAGGGGATGGAACCAGTAAACGGACAAAATCAGAAACCCCGCTATCTTCCACCAGTGATCCCGCCTTTTTAAGTGCGCCCGCTCGTGAGCAATCACATATTCCATACGGGACTGATCAAGTCCCGAGGGCAGGCAGATCCGCGGGGCTATGATCCCCAGAATAAAGGGCGTATCAATATGGTCGCACAAATAAATCCCATCTCCCCTGTGAATGGATACGGCGGTCATCCGGTGCATCCTGTAATAGCTGATACAACAGTACAAAAGCAATATCATAACGCCCGTTATCCATATAATTCCGAGCAGATCCATAATGTGATTCCCCTGATTAACAGTAACAGGGCTTCCCTCCTTACCATATTCTCCCGGATCAGCAGGCACCTGTACATTTCCAATTCCAACTCCCGTATCTGCCTGAAAGGT
Organism: Lachnospiraceae bacterium; assembly: GCA_022799355.1. GTDB lineage: Bacteria > Bacillota > Clostridia > Lachnospirales > Lachnospiraceae > 1XD8-76. The sequence goes on from JAAWOG010000076.1 coordinate 14,422, forward strand.
ACTCCCTGCCACAATATTCTCCGGCAGAGGCTCACTGCTGGGGATCAGGCTCAGCGCGCTCTCTATGGAAAAGGGCCAGACCAGCCTGAAGGCCACAAGCGCCCACAGCAGACAGGATATCCACTTCGGCGCTTTTTTCAGAAAAAGCCGCAGTACCACCACCGCCAGAATCAGCCAGCTTGCCGTCAGTCCCATATTCAGCACCTTTATAAAAACAGTTCCCATATTTTTCTCCTCCGTATATCATCATGCCCGTCCCTATGACATGCATGACAGGTTTCGCAATGCATGCCCACTCCGTCCTGCCCTGTCGGTTTCATCCTTTGTCCGAGCATCCGTCAATCATCTCCCGTATCTCCGAGATCTCTTCTTCCGTCAATGCCCTGCGCTTCGTAAAGGCGGCGATAAAAGCAGGGAGAGAACCTCTAAACGTCTCCTGCACAAACTGAGCGCTTCTCCCCGCATAATAATCTTCCCTGGAGATCAGGGAAGTCACCTGCTTTTCCTTCATCTGAAAAATACCGTGTTCACTTAATTTTTTCAGCACCGTATAAGTCGTCGTTCTTTTCCAGTGCAGCTCCTTCTCGCACAATTCCACCAGCTCCCGCATCGTAAGCGGCTCCCTCTCCCAGATCATATCCGCAAAACGGGACTCCACCTCTCCCAGTTTATAAGTTGTCATATCCTGCATCCCTCCATATCTTTCCGTATTCCGTCCTTTTCGTACTCTTTTCTCTTCTTCCTTTTCTTTGCCGTCATCATACTTATTTTTGTCTGTTATCAATAGACAATATTAGTCTATCATCAATAGACAATTTTGTCAAATGTTTACCGAAGATTTTTCCCGGTATATATTCTCCGAACGAGCCCTGCTTTCCCGTATAACAAAGAGACCGGCAAGCCGGACTCTCACGGCGGACACCCTTGCTGTTCCGCTATGTGCTTCGCCGTTGCCTACGCGCACTCGGGACTTGCACCCGTTAGAGAACTCCCATGCTGGGCAAACAAAAACAGCCTGCAAAAGCACCTCTTCGCTTCTGCAGGCTGTCCCGTATTCAGTGATCGATATTTTTTATAAAACCAGAGACGGCGCACTGTAAACTCTGCCGCCCAGTTCTTCATTCAGCATATACAGGCTTCTCGCGTCATCCCCGAACAGTTCCATCTTCGTGATCTGATCGGAAGAATTTTTCTCCTCCTCACCCTGTTCCCTGATAAACCAGTCCAGAAACTGGGTAGTGCGGAAATCCTTTACTTCCTGCGCCGCCGCATAGATATTGTTGATCAGGGACGTCACATACTGTTCATGCTCTAACCCCGCTTTCAGCGGATCAATCAGCGCGGTATATGTCTTATCCGGTTTTGCCACGGCCTCCAGTGTCACTTTCTCGTTGTTATTGTGCAGATATTGGTAAATCAGCATCGCATGGTCCTGTTCTTCCTTTGCCTGGATCTCATACCAGTTCGCAAATCCGTCCAGTCCTTTATCAGTGTAAAAATTTGCCATATCAAGATACAGATATGCCGAGTAAAATTCCTTGTTTATCTGATCATTCAAAAGTTCCGCTACTTTCTTATCCATTTTTTCCTCCATTCCGAAGCGTTTTGTGCTGAGGCCGCGAGCAGAATATCAAATTCTGCTCTGCGATCAATGGAATTTGTGACGCTTCGGCACAAATTCTTGGTTGAATAAATTACTCATCAGAGA
>JAAWOG010000077.1 GCA_022799355.1 Lachnospiraceae bacterium
GTTATGAAGCAGAAGGTCGCAGCGAAATATGAGATTGTGGCAGACCTGCCGGAACTGAAAAAGCTGGTTGCAGAGTTTGGGAAGATCGCTTTATTGAAGTTATACTTATCCGCCGCTTCCTGATTGCAGAGAATCATGCCGCCTCTTGGACCGCGCAGCGTCTTATGCGTCGTTGTGGTGGTCACATCCGCATAAGGGATAGGGCTCGGATGTACTCCTGCCGCCACAAGTCCCGCGATATGCGCCATATCCACCATGAGCACCGCGCCCACCTCATCCGCTATCTCACGGAATCTCTTAAAGTCAATCGTCCTCGCGTAGGCGGAAGCCCCGGCAACGATCATCTTCGGCTTACATGCCAGCGCAATCTCCCTCACCTTATCATAATCGATAAAGCCCTCATCGTTTACGCCGTAAGGCACACACTTATAATATTTGCCGGACATATTGACCGGTGAACCGTGGGATAAATGACCGCCGTGGTCCAGGTTCATACCCATATAGGTATCGCCGGGCTCAAGTACGGCAAAAAATACCGCCATATTCGCCTGTGCGCCGGAATGGGGCTGCACATTCGCATAATCACAGCCAAAGAGCTTTTTCGCCCGCTCTCTCGCAAGATTCTCCACCACGTCCACGCATTCGCAGCCGCCGTAATACCGCTTTCCGGGATAGCCCTCCGCGTATTTATTCGTCAGCGGACTTCCCATTGCCGCCATCACCGCCCTGCTCACCCAGTTTTCGGAAGCAATCAGTTCGATATGGCTGCTCTGTCTCTCCTGCTCCGCCACGATTGCCTCCGCAATCTCCGCATCCACCTCCCTGATTTCATCAAATGAGTACATCTCTCACTCTCCCTTCTTTCTTCTATTTACATCCTTTAGAGTATACCATATTCCGGCACAAGAAGAAACTACTTTTTATGACGATTTGCCTTTATATCCATACTTCCCGAGCGAAATCCTTCCAGATCCAGGCTCACCCTTCCAAAGCCCAGCCCCTTTATCTTATCAACCAGCTCATTCCTGTGATCCAGAAGCTTTGCCATATCCTCCTGGTCCACCTCAATCCGCGCCAGCCATTCCCGTCCGTTCTCCACGCCGCTTCCGCAGCCGTCTCTTTGGTTTTCTCCCATATTCTGCAGACCTGCGTTGACTTCTTCGGTCAGTTCATGGACGCGCAGCCGCACGTTATAACAGCCAAGCGCTCTCAGATAACGTTCCCCCTCATCGATCCGGGCAAGCAGTCCATACTCTATCCTTGTCCCATAGGGCAGCCTTGTTGCAAGGCAGGGGGCGGACGGGCGTTTTGCCGCGGAAATGCCCAGATATGCCGCCAATTCCCTCACATCCTCTTTCCGCAGGCCGCACTCCGCCAGCGGGCTGAGTATCCCAAGTTCCAAAAGCGCCCTGATACCGGGACGGTACTGATGCAGATCATCCTCATTGGTGCCCTCCAAAACGCAGCCCGCCCCCAGCTCTTCTGCCAGTTCTTTTATCTTACGGAAAATACTCAGCTTGCAGAGATAACACCTGTTGACCGGATTGATCTCAATCCCTGCCTCTGCCAGTTCATCTATCTCCAATACTCTGTGCGGCACGCCGAACTCTTTTGCCATGGCTGCCGCCTCCTCCATCTCCCTCGTCGGATGAAGCTTTGTGCGGACCGTAACGGCATATACCGCTTCTCCCCTTCCCGCCGCCAGACATGCCATCTTTAACAAAAGCGCCGAATCCACGCCGCCGGAAAAGGCTACCACTATACCTTCCGGAAGATATTGCTCTATTTTCTCTTTCAGCGCTTCATAGTTCTCACGTATCATACTTTCCTCCGAAATCTGTGCCCTTTCCCGTTTTTCTTTGTAAAGAGCTCCGATTTCTCTTTCTTCTCCGTCCTGCATACATCCTCAATCAGGCGGTACACCTCCCGAAAAGGCTTTTTGCTCATGCGGCACAGCTTCACCACGCTCTCATATTCCGGATAGCATCTCACTCCCTTCCCCTCCGGCAGACGGCACTCCTTTACAACAGCCGCCCCTAACTCCGTCATGATCTCCGTATGGTATCTTGGCAGTACCGAGCGTTCCATCTTCTGCCTGCGGATGCCGATGGTCGTTGTCTCCGCAAAAATAATCTCCTCCAGCACAGGGATCTGTTCCTCTTTACAGATCACATTCAACTGATATGCCGGACGGTTCTTCTTCATATAGACGGGCATATAATGCACATCCCTTGCCCCCGCCTGAAAAAGCCGCTCCATCACATAGCCAAGGACTTCTCCGCCGCAGTCATCAATATTGGTTTCCAGCTTATAGATGACATCTCTGAAGGCCTCGCCGTCCTGCGCCTCCTCTTTTCCCGGTTTCTTATCATTGTCTTTCGTCTCTTCCGCCGCTTCCTCGATCAGCATCGCCCGCAAAATACTCGGTCTTTCATACTCGCGTTTTCCGCCGCCCATACCCGTCCTTATGATATGAAAATTTTTCGGCAGCTCCTCCCCGGTTTTGACCGCCGCTGCGATAGCGGCACCGGTGGGCGTCACAAGCTCCCCTTTGATATCCGTAACGGAAAGCTTTAACCGATGTTCCTGCACAATATTCAGCACCGCCGGTACCGGCACGCTCATCACACCGTGCTGACAGCGGATGGTCCCCGTGCCCTCACTAAGCCCCGGCACGATGCACTCCGTTATCCCCAGGTTGTCCAGACAAACCGCCACGGAAATAATATCTACAATGGAATCCACCGCTCCCACTTCGTGAAAATGCACCTCCGCCTCCGGCACGCCGTGGGCCTTTCCCTCCGCCTTTGCCAGAATCCTGAAAATGCGCGCCGCGGTCTCCTTCGCCTTCTTTGTCATATCCGTATGCTCTATGATATGCAGGATCTCCGGCAGAGCGCGGTGCTCGTGGGAATGCCCGCCGTGCCCTGAATGGTCCCCATGATGGTGATGCCCGGGATGCCCTTCTTCATGACTGTGTCCGTGGTGTTCGTGGTGTTCATGCCGCTCCTTCTCACTTCCGAACAGATACGCCATATCATGGTCATGATTCTCATGCGCCTTATCCAGAATTACATGAAAATCACAGACATCCAGCCCCGCCTTTTTTACTCTGCTGATTCTGATCTTAAATCCGTCCACCGGAATGCTCTTTAACGCCTTTTTCAAAACCCCTTTATCCGCTCCGAGATCCAACAGCGCCGCCACCGTCATATCGCCGCTGATACCGCTGTTGCACTCCAGATATAAAGTAACCTTCTTTTTCTCTTTCATTTTTGCCTCCATCCTCTTTCCGAACGCATCCCCAGCCGGTTAATCTGGGATGCCATATAACCTGCGCCATAGCCGTTGTCAATATTCACCACCGCGATCCCGTTGGCACAGGAATTGATCATTGTCAAAAGTGCCGATATCCCTCCCATACTGGCGCCGTATCCCACGGAAGTTGGCACGGCAATTACCGGATTCTCCACCAGTCCGCCGATCACACTGGCAAGAGCCCCTTCCATCCCCGCCACCGCCACCACGCAGTTGGCTAAACGGATATCGTCCACCTTTGCCAACAGGCGGTGAATACCGCTGACACCTATGTCATAAATCCTTTCCACATAATTCCCGAAATATTCAGCCGTCTGCGCAGCTTCCTCCGCCACCGGAATATCCGCCGTCCCCGCCGTACAGACCGCAATTTTGCCGGCGCGCTTCTTCCCCGGCTTCTCAACCTTCAAAATACGGGAACTCTCATCGTAATCAATCTCCGGAATCCTTTCCCGCACCAGTTCATACTGCTCTTTTGAAGCCCGTGTACCGAGCACTTCCCCGTTCTCCCGGTACAGCATCTCAAAAATATGCAGAAGGTGCTGATCCGCTTTCCCGCTGCAATAGACCACTTCCGGATAGCCGGAACGGATCTCTCTCCAGGTATCTAACTTGGCATATCCCATATCCTCAAAAGGCTTTTTAGCAAAATACTTTTCCGCTTCCTCCACGGAAACCTCTCCTGCCTTCACTTTTTCAAGCATATCACGCAGTTCCATAAACCATCAGCCCTCCTGTTCCATAAACCGAAATGACAGCGGAAGCCGCAGCCCGTTTTCTTCAAGAAGCTTCCTGTCTCTTAACAGTTTCTTTGTATCTCCGTCATAGACAACCTTGCCATCGGAGAGCAGGATCGTCCTCTCACAGGTATCATAAATAAAATCCAGATCATGGGAAGCAATCAGCTTTGCCCCCCGCAGCTCCCTGATCACCCGGATCAGATTCTCCCGGTTCGCCGGATCTAAGGAAACCGAAGGCTCGTCCATCAATATTATCCCACCATCCTGCTGCAGGGCAAGGATGCCGGCAATCGCCGCCAGTTTCTTCTCCCCGCCGGAGAGCCGGTAAATATGGCGCTCCGCAAGTTTCTCGATATGTGTTTTCCGAAGCGCCCACTCTGCGGCATCCCTCGCTTCCTCCCGGGAAAAACCGTAACTCAGCGGTCCGAACGCCACGTCTTCCCTCACCGTATTCATAAAAAGCTGGCTGTCGGAATCCTGGAACACATACCCGAGAAAGCGCCGGATCTCCCCGTAGTTTTTCCGCTCCAGAGAAAGCCCCATGATCTCGACAGTTCCCTCATACTCCGATAAAAGCCCCACTAATATTTTTAAAAAAGTGGACTTCCCCACGCCATTTGCGCCAATAATGCCCACCGATTCCCCGGGCGTCACCATAAGGCTGATGCCATCCAGAACATACCTCTCCGCCTTATAGCAAAACCGCATATCTTCTATTTTAATTACCGCATCCGCCATCCGCTCTCCTCATCCGATATCACATCATCAACAAACTGCCAACCATCCGAAAAACCGGCACCACCCGAAACAAAAGGAGTACACCGCCCCACGCCAGCACATAACAAACACTCTGCCACACAGGCACAAATTCGCCCCCCGGGAAAAACTCCCCCCGAAATCCCCGCAGCAGCATACTCTCATACACCATATGAGCCCTGTCCACACTGCGCAGCAGCATCTGTCCCGCCAGAGAACCCCAGGCGCTCTTCCGTATGCCCTTCTCTCCCGGCGAGCGCAGGCCGTACGCCTGTGTGATCCGCTCCGCCTCCTTGAGCATCAGCACCAGATACCGGTAGATCAGAAGCAGCACCGTCACAGCAACCTGCGGCACGTGGAGTTTTCGCAGCGCATAGCAGATCTGTTCCATGGTCGTTGCAGCAATCAGAATATAGGACGCAAATACGGCAAATCCGTTTTTCAGAAGCAGAGACACCATAGAAAGCATTCCCGCCGTCACGGTAACTCTTCCTATTTCAAAACAGGCTCTCCGATCCAGAAAGGGATTCGCCGCCCCGATCAGGCATACCATAAGAAGAAGCGGCCGCATACGCTTCAAAGCCGCTTTCAGGGAAATATCTCCGGTTATCATCAAAACGGCAGGATAGAGAGCCATCCCCATCAGACCGCTTATATCATCATTTCCGAAACTCATCACAAGGACCAGATACCAGATCGTCACAAGTACTTTGGAAAGAGGATGTATCCTGCACAGAAAGGTCCCCCTCTCCGCCAGATTTTCCAGAGAATGAATTTCATGGATTGCACCGCCAAGTCCCGCCATGGTCAGCTTTTCCCTCTTCTGAAAAACTTAAACGCATAGCAGGCGGCAACACTAAGACCGATCACCACCGCACCGCCGAGCAGCCCCGACACGCTGGTCCCCGCCCCGGAATCGCTGAAGGAAAAGCCATAATCCGGCAGAATTGCCGTGGCGGTCTGAATCCTCTCCGCCGCCTCATAAACACTGCCCGCCGCCTCTAACTCGGCCGTGCCCGCCGTCCTTTCCATGGACCACTCCAATCCATCGGGAAGGGCAGAGGCAAACAAAGAAAGAACACCCGCCGTCAATGCCGCAGCCGCCCCCAGAATCACAAGCGTTTTCCGAATGCCAAACCTGCCCTCCTTTTTCACGCCCGTCACATTGCCCGTCCAAAGCATCTCCGGCCTTGCCTCATATACAAAACCAAGCACCGCCGCCGTGACAATACCTTCCACCAGACCGATTGCAAGATGGATCGGCTGCATCACCCCCGCAAAAACAGAAAACGGCAATTGGGTAACGCCGGATGCAAGGGTTTGAAGGGTTACCGAAAAGGCTCCCATCTGCAGGGTTATGATACAGGCCGCAACGGACGCCGCCGTGATCCTCTTTTTTGTCACTCCGCCTTTCATAAACGGCTTCCAGATCAAAAGCCCGCCGACAAAGCAGCCATAGAACGCCATATTCCAGATATTACACCCCAGCGCCAAAAGCCCCCCGTCCGCAAACATCAGACATTGTATCAGCAGGATTCCCACCATGGCCAAAAAGCCAGCCCAGGGCCCCAACACCGCGGTCAGCAGCATACCGCCGCAGAGGTGCCCGGAAGAACCCGTTCCGGGAATTGTAAAATTGATCATCTGCGCCGCAAAGACAAAGGCTCCCATCACTCCCATCACCGGAATCTTCTCCGGCTCATCCATAAGCCTTACTTTTTTGATCGAGTAACCCGCCGCCGCCGTTGAAGCAGCATACATGGTTCCTGCCACCGCAGGTATCACCAGTGCGTCCGCCATATGCATAATCGTATCCTCTTTCTTTATCCTTTTTGAAAAACTCCCCCTGCACACCTTTTTGTGCCGGGGGAGCATCCGCTCTTTCTCACATGTGCCTTCACGGCACGATAACAAAACCTGCATACAAATCAGGATATCACTACGCCTTTTCTCAAAATCACATTGGCATAGATAGCCGTCTCCGTTGACATGATCACACAGGTGGATTTCTCCTGCACCTGCTTATAAAAATCCCATTTATTGATCTCCTGGAAGCACTTTTCGCCTCTCTCGTCGTACTTTTTCACGATCTCCTTATACTCATCCCAGATCGGTGTCTTTGCGTCATCCCCCGGCTCCACTGACATCAGCGTACAGGGCGGATCTACCTCGCCTTTCGCGTTCGGGTACGTATCAAGGGGCATCAACTTCAAAATCGCATCCAATATTTCCGGTACGCCGTGTCCGTCCAGGCGGATCACCTTCTTTCCGTAGGTATGTCCCGGAAAATTACCATCCGCAATAGTAATCTCATCCGTATGTCCCATCTCATGTAATACTTTCAGCAATTCCGGTGATATAATGTTGGGAATTCCCTTTAACATGTTGTAACCTCCTTCCATGTGACAGATATACTGCTTGTACATCCGTTGTTTTTTGCCGTATGGAGCCGCCTCCCCGGGGCAACTCCACCCTGAGGTATATTTTACCAGACCTTTTGCGGTATCACAAGGGGGATTTTATTTTTTGTGGTTTGTAAAACTGAGGACGCAGGAGAGGTGAGCGGATAATACCCTGTTCAGACACGCTCCCGCTCGGAGAAAAACGCAGCGGATACTAAGTTCATGCGAAATTTTTGCAAAATTACGCATTCTCTAAGTACCGGCGTTTTTCTACGGTCTTCACAGGGTATTATCCGCCCACCTCTCCTGCTGCCACATACAAAAACCAATATTACAAATAATAAATATCTATTTTTCAGCCAATATCCGGCAGACGTACTCAAATACCCGTTTTGCGGAAGAGACGGATAATTTTTCTTCCGTAGTGTGGATGTCCTTCATGTCGGGACCAAGAGAAATGCAGTCCAAGTCCGGGCGTTTTTCCAGAAGGATTCCGCATTCTACGCCGGCATGGATCGCCTGGATCTTCGGAGATTTTCCGTACATTTCCTCATATACTTTTATGCAGAGGTCGCGGAAAGACGACTCTTTTTGGTAGGTCCAGCCGGGATAGTCTCCGGTCACTTCCACACATCCGCCCAGAAGTTCCGTTATGGCGGTGATCCTTGTGATCAGCGCTTCTTTTTCACTGGCAACGGAACTCCTCACGGAAGTGATTACGTTCAGTTCCTTCTCGCCAAGTTTCATGATACCGTTATTTAAGGAAGTCTGTACCAGTCCGTGCATATCCGCGCTCATCGCCTGAATGCCGTTCGGCATAATCAGAAGCAGCTTTTTTACTTTTTCGCAGGAAGCAGAATCAAGGCAGTACGCCGCAGCGTCCGTCTCTTTTGCCATCTCTATCCTGACGCCCGGATCTTTCGTGGAGAGTTCCGTCCGCAATGTTTTTTCAAACGCTCTCACCGCCTCTTCCAGTTCGTCTTCTTTCTCCGAAACGATAAACCGAAGGACCACCTCCCGGGGGATCGCATTGTCCGCCAGACCGCCGTCCATCTCACAGATGCCGATTTTTGTCACCTTAGATACCGCTTCGAGAAGCCTTCCCGCAAGAGAATTGGCATTTCCTCTCTCCTTGTGGATCTCCCCGCCGGAATGCCCTCCCAAAAGGCCGCATATTCTGCACGTATAAAGTGTACCTTTCCGCTCCTCCCGCTCCACGGGCAGGATATGTCTTACACTGGCTCCGCCTGCGCAGCCCGCCAGAAAGCAGCCCTCATCCTCGGAATCCAGATTCAGAAGCCTTGTTCCCTTTACATCGGACAAATCCAGCGCCTTTGCACCGTCCATGCCCACTTCCTCATCCACCGTGATCACCACGTCAAGATGGGGATGGGGAATATCCTCCGCATCAAGGATTGCCAGCGCATAGGCAAGCGCAATGCCGTCGTCCCCGCCAAGACTGGTATTTTCCGCATAAATATAGTCGCCCTCCACAGCCACTTTCAGGGCATCCGTTTTCAGATCGATATCACAGTCCGGCTTTTTCACCGCAACCATATCCATGTGTCCCTGCAGGATAATCCCCTCCTGCTTCTCATAACCGGGCGTCGCCTCCCTGGAAATGATCACATTTTTCATCTCATCCTGCCTGCAGAAAAGCCCTCTTTCTTCTGCAAAAGAAACAAGATAATCGCTCAGTTTTTCCACATTCCCCGAGCCGTGCGGAATACCACAGATCTCCTCAAAAAACCGAAATACCGGCTTCGGTTCCAATTCTCCCAGAACTCCCATATAAACAATCCTGCCTTTCCGAAATATAAATGCGAAAATCGAGTGGATGCCCACCCGATTTTTCTTAATCCGTACATAAACTGCGAAATAACCTTCCGCCAATTCCGGGAAGGCTTCGCTTTTTTCTTACAGTTTGCTCTTTGCCAGCTCTGCCAGGGATGCAAATCCTTCCGCATCGTTTACCGCCAGCTCTGCGAGCATCTTTCTGTTGATCTCTACCTCAGCCAGCTTCAGGCCGTGCATAAATCTGCTGTATGATAAACCGTTCAGTCTTGCAGCCGCGTTGATACGTGCGATCCACAGACGTCTGAACTGACGCTTTCTTTCTTTTCTGCCTGCATAGGAACTTGCCAGTGCCCGCATAACGGACTGCTTTGCGATTCTGTACTGTTTGGATCTCGCACCTCTGTAGCCTTTTGCAAGCTTTAATACTCTGTTATGTCTTTTTCTGGCGCCCATACCGCCTTTGATTCTTGCCATCCTTTTATCCTCCTAACCGATCATTTCTGTCCCCGCCTTCTTATAAATACGGCAGGATCTTCTTCATATTCTTTACATTTGACGCATCTGTCATAGCTGCTTTTCTTAAGTTTCTCTTTGTCTTTGTACTCTTCTTGGTTAAGATATGGCGCCTATAAGCTTTATTTCTTTTCAGTTTCCCTGTTCCGGTTGCTTTAAAACGCTTTGCAGCCGCTCTGCTTGTCTTCATTTTTGGCATAATTCATTCCTCCTGTACTATATTTCTTATTTTCCACAAAGGGAAGCTACCTTTTCTGCGTCAAGAACATGGTCATGCTTCGCCCTTCCACCTTGGGTGCTTTGTCAACTACCGCGATATCCGCAAGCGCCTTCGCGAAATCGTCCAGAATGTGCTTGCTGTTATTCATATGCGCCATCTCACGCCCTCTGAAACGCAGGGTGATCTTTACCTTATCCCCCTTACTTAAGAACTTCCTTGCCGCATTCACCTTGGTATTCAAGTCATTCGTATCAATATTGGGAGAAAGCCGCAGTTCCTTTACTTCCGTAGTTTTCTGCTTTTTCTTAGCATCCTTTTCTTTTCTGGTCTGCTCATATCTGAACTTTCCATAATCAACAATCCTGCAGACCGGAGGCTTTGCAGTCGGCGCGATCTTTACCAGGTCAAGTCCCGCCTCCTCCGCCAGTTTCATAGCGTCCCTTGATGACATAACGCCAAGCTGCTCACCGTCCTCACCAATGACACGCACTTCTCTGTCTCTAATCTGTTCGTTAATGAAATAATCGCTAATGGTTTTTCCCTCCCCCTCGATCCGAATAAACAGGCTCTGCCTGCCTCAACGACTTTTCTTTTCTCTACACGCAAAAAAGTGGACAGCAGTACTATCCACTAAATCAGGTTTTCCAATAAATCCGACACCTGTGACATCGAATTACGAAAATCAAAATTTTGAACACCTGCCAGCAAAGCCGCAGGGTGAGAGTGGATACTCTGCTTGTTTTTTATGCGGTCCCCGCATCACAATAGAGATGCGGACCACATCGCACTCTGATATCTTAACACCGCACACAATAAATGTCAATGCTTTGCGGAAATCTTTTTTCAAATCCGGTAACAGTTCGGCTGAACGCTATTTCCTGCGCTCCTCTCCGCTCTCCGATCTCTCCCCCTGCAATTCAGCAAGCTGTGCTTCCAGGGAAGCTATCAGAGCATCTTTTTTATCATTCGATGATCTCAATTCCGTAATAGCTGCATCTTTCTCCTCATTCGATGATCTCAGCTCCGTGATCTTCTCCTTCATCTCACTCATCGTCTGCTTTACGCCGCCCCATGTCCGATAATAATCCTCCCGTGCCTCGCACCGATACCGGATCTGTTCATCCCAGTTTAACCGGAACATCGTCTCTCCTGCTTCCTGCATACTTTCATTTCCCTCCGCAATCACCTTAAAATCCTCCCAGGTCAATGCTTTAAACAGTTTTGCCCATTTGTCGAGATGATAATACTTATCTTCCTTCTCCGCCATATCTGTCTTTGTTAAGTCTAACACATGTATGGTAAACTTGTCACTATATTTATGATAGTTTTTTATATTCATCATCTTATAGGTCGAAAAAAACTCCGGATGTCCGGGAAAAAGCGTAAAATTCAAAATCCCGATCTGAAACGCAGGTTTTACGGTTTTATAAAACTCCCCAGCGTTCAGCCCGTCGAAAAGCCTGGAGAGATAGACAAGCGACCTCTCCGGCCAGTCATATTGGTTATTCATCTGCATTTCCAGATTTATGGCGGTGCTGTTGTTCATCAGAATCCTGATATCCAGAATAAACTCCTTGTCACTGATTTTCTTTCCCAGCTCGACAGGATTTAAAACCTGCACGGTCCGCACGTCATCCGGGCTTAAACGCAGCAGGGAACAAAGAAACCCCTTTAATACCTTTTCATTGCTCTGCATAACGCTCCGAAACATATAGTCATTCATAAGAGGGTAATCAATCGCACCGGTAAAAGATGCCAGTCCGGGTATCCCTTCGGGATTTTTCAGATACTTCATAAGATATGCTCCTTTGTGATGTGTCAATAGAATCCGCGCAGTGCGGAAGTGGTCGGATTTACCACGTCCTGAGAAAACGGACATGTATTTGATTTGCTGTAATTCTTTTTTATCATATCATACGGCAGGTTTGCAAGCATAACATGAAAAGAGAGAGGTAGAAAAATAAAAACATGGCGCCGGGAAAATGAAATCCAAACCACACGATATGGTTAAAATTGTTCTCCCGCGCCATGCAAAACGCTAAATCCTGTATTGTGCATTTTGTCATTTCGCAACAGGCAAATGATGTTACTGTTGTCCGCTCCCGCAAAGCCTGATCTTCTCACATACCAGCTTTGTCACACACTCCATGCCCATCATCCCGTATTTTTTCGGATCAAAGGCATCCGGATTCTCTTTCAGAAACGCCTTTACGCCGTCACTGTAGGCGATCCGGAGTTCGGTCGCAAAGTTCACCTTGCAGATACCCCGCCTGATACACTCCCGCACCGTCTCATCGGGCACGCCGGATGCGCCGTGAAGCACCAGCGGAATGCTGACTCTCTCCCGGATCTCCGAAAGTCTCACAAGATCCAGCTTCGGCTCCCCTTTGTAAATCCCATGGGCCGTTCCGATTGCCACGGCCAGAGAATCAATCCCGGTCTCCTCCACAAAACGAAGAGCATCCTCCGGATCCGTATAGCCCGGATCATTGCATTCGAGATCGTCCTCCTTGCCGCCCACTTTGCCAAGCTCCGCCTCCACCGGAATATCCGACGCACTGCAGGCATCCACCACTTTTTTTGTCAGCGCAATATTATCCTCAAAAGCCTCCTTGGAGCCATCGATCATGATGGAGGTATATCCCGCCCGCAGTGCCTGCATGGCAAGCGCAAAGCTGCTGCCGTGATCCAAATGGAGCGCCACCGGCACCTGTGCTTTTTCCGCCGCCGCTTTTACATTGGCATAATACATGGAAATCCCCGCATACTTTATCGTGGAGGGCGTGGTCTGCAGAATAACAGGCGCTTTCATCTCCTCCGCAGCCTTTACCACCGCCATTACCATCTCCATATTTTCCACATTAAACGCGCCTACCGCATACCCGCCCTTCTGGGCATCCGTCAATAACTGTTTTGTTGTCACCAATGGCATAATCTCATCCTTCTTTCTGTCATGTTCAATATGTTACAGCCTGACTACTTTTACTTCTTCAAACAGCCTCCCGCAGACCGCCGGCTCAAAATTCCCGGTATCCGGCGAGAGCGCATTGGCAGATGCCACAGCCACCGCATAGCGCAGCATCCTCTCCGGCTCCCAGCCCCTCTTAAGCGCCACGGCCATGGCTCCCACCATGGAATCGCCGCAGCCCACCGTATTGACCGCTTCCACCTTCGGAGCCGCGGCCTGCATCACACCTTCCCGGCAGACCATAAGCGCGCCGTCGCCGCCAAGGGAAACTACCACATACGGGATGCCCCGCCCATAGATCTCCCTCGCCCCGGCTATCACCTCTTCCCTGCCGGTTATTTTTGCAGAAAACAACAGTTCCAGTTCATCCTGATTCGGCTTTACGAGGGTGGGACAGGCTTCCAGTCCCTTTTTCAGCAGCTCCCCGCTGGTATCCAGAATCACCTGCTTCCCCGCCTTTTTTGCCGTCAGGATCATCTCTTTGTAGATGTCCCCGGGAAGTCCCGCCGGTACGCTGCCGGACATGGTCACGACCTGGGAATTTCCGATGATCTCCGGAAACCGTTCCAGAAACTTTTGTTTTTCCCGCTCTGACACTGCACAGCCGGGCTCCAGATATTCGGTAGAGCCGAACGTCTCATCCAGAATATTGATACAGCTTCTTGTCTCTCCCTCGATATGCTCAAAATCATGGGGAATATTATCCTGATCCAGCAGCGCTTCCAGATATTTTCCGTTATAGCCTCCTACAAGCCCCGTGGCGGCTACCTCCTCACCGCACAGGTGCACGGCTCTTGCCACATTCAGCCCTTTTCCGCCGGCGGAATTATGCACCGCTTTTACCCGCATCACCGTCCCGTTTTTTAAACTGCCTTCCATATAATACGCCTTGTCGATCGACGCATTCAGCGTAACCGTTGTGATCATTGTTAAGCCTCCGTATCCGCCCTGTTTTTCCGAAACTGCCGGCATCTGTTCCGACACATTTTACTCCGCATCCGGGCAGTCCACGATCACGCCGTCCTCATCCCAGAGGTCATGCCAGTCCGTAGCGCCTTCCCATAAGAACACCTGTCCTTTTACCAGACGGTTATTCTTCTCAAGCCCTGCGATCACTTTCATCTCTTCTTCCGTCAACGGCTCCGTCACCGTAGATTCCAGATTGCTCGTATATTCCATTTCATGAACGGAGAACGGGATCGGAATCTGTCCTCTCTGCACCGCCCATTTCAGCGCTATAATCGCAGGATGTACGCCGTGCGCCTTTGCGATCTCCTGAAATTCCGGCACCTGCATATCCGCGATATCCGTGGGCTCCATATCCCGCTCCGGCCTCTGAGGTGAACCAAGGGGCATAAAGCCGATCGGCTGGATATCATGGGCTTTCAGATACTCAAACAGCTCCTGCTGCTGGAAACAGGGGTGAAGCTCTAACTCACATGCCACAGGTTTGATCTCAAACTTATCGACGACCGCATTCAATTTCGGTATTGTCATATTGGAGATGCCGATATGCCGGATCAGTCCCTTTCTCACCAGTTCTTCGCACTGTCTGTATGTATCCATAAATTCCGCCACGGAAAAGGGCCTGGAATCCGGATTTCTGGAATCCACGGTACAATGAGGTGCATGGTAATTCGGGAACGGCCAATGAATAAAGAACAGATCAATATATTCACACTTCAGATCTTCAATACTCTTTCTGCAGGATTTCTCCACCTCCCTGTGCATATCGTTCCAGACCTTTGTCATAATGTAGAGATCTTTTCTCTCCACCACACCTTCCTGAAAGGCCGCCTCAAAAACTTCACCGATCTGATCCTCATTGCCGTAACATGCCGCACAGTCAAACATCCTGTATCCCGCTCTGATAGCGCCTGCCACCGCGCCGGAAACCTGCTCGGCCGTAAACCGGTCGGAGCCGAACGTCCCCATACCGATGCAGGGAACCTTATCCCCCGTATTTAATGTGATCTGTGGCACTTTTGCCGCTTCTACTGCCATCATTGTTTTGCCTCCTTTATATTTTTTATTGAATACTCATATACATAAAAATTTTCATATCATCCGAACCCGCAGCGCTTCCTCATCACGCCTCGCTGTCGATCAGGATCTTCCCTTTCACCAGCCCCGGCGTTTTATACATCTCAAAGGCCTGATCGATCTGAGAGAGCGGCATCTTTTGAAAGATAAAGGAATCGTCAAACTTCAGCTGCCCCGTCTTGAAACAGTGCGCCGCAAGTTCCCACTCATCCCCAGGAAAAGGCGCCGAATAACTCATCCAGGAACCCGTCAGGTAAAACTCCTTCCGGTTGATATTCTCCCACTCCTCCACGCTGAAAGTAAGTTCTCTTGTCGGCGTTCCGATAAAACATACCTGCGCCTTGTTTGCCGCAAGCGCAAATGCCATCTTCATCGTAACCGTATTGCCCGCCGTCTCATATACGTAATCAAAACCTCTGCCGCCGGTCAGCTCCATTACCTGATCCATCCAGCCTTCCATGCCGGAATGAACGCCCGCGTCGGCGCCAAGGCGCACAGCCAGTGCCAGTCTCTCCTCCACAATATCAAAAACCACCACTTTTTTTGCGCCGTAAATTTTCGCCCACTGCATGGTCAGCATACCGATTGTGCCGCCGCCCAGGATCGCTACGGTCTTTCCGCCCTGATAGTCAAGTCTCCTTAAGCCGTGCAGCGCCACCGTCGCCGGCTCAAACAAAGCGCCCATCTCAAAACTTACCGAATCGTCAAACTTCACCACATTTCTCTCCGGCACCGCCACATACTCCGCGAAACTGCCAAATTCCCTTGAACCGATAAAGCTGTAATGTCTGCAGAGGGAATAATTCCCCTTCTGGCAGTCCTCACATTTCATACAGGGCACAAGGGGCACTCCCGCTACTCTGTCGCCCGGTTTTACGGAGGTGACGCCCTCCCCAACTTCCTCCACCGTGCCGGAAAACTCATGCCCCAGCACATTGGGGAAATAATGACAGGCATCTCCGTTCACCCTCGGAATATCCGAGCCGCAGATACCGGTATATTTTACCTTCACCAGTACCTTCCCGGGTCCCGCCGCCGGCTTCTCGATCTCCTCATAACGAATATCGTTCTTTGCGTGTACAACTCCTGCTTTCATATGTTTCTCCTTATTCCAGTTCCGCAGGATCTCCTCCAGCACATCCTTCCCCAACTCAATCCGCAGCCACCTTGTGTCTGCAAATTGAGTTATGCGCTTCCTGAGATCCTGCTGTTTTTTTATTCCAGTTCCGCAGGATCTCCTCCAGC
>JAAWOG010000078.1 GCA_022799355.1 Lachnospiraceae bacterium
AAATGCTCCGTCGCCACGCTTTCGCTCGGTAAAAAGCGTAGCGGACACTAAACTCGTAAGGAACCTCGTTAAGTGCCGACGCTTTTTAACGGGCTCCTTGAGCATTTTATGTTCCTCACGGCTAGGCTAAAGTGCTAACTTAATGACATTGCCTGGTAAGTACACTGTTTTGTCAGAAAGGAAGAATTGATCAATGGCTAAAAAATTTAACATAAATGGTGTTTGTTCTCCGGATGGGCACTATATGGTTGCACTTGGATCAAGGCTTGCCGAAATTAAAAAAATGATAGATGCCGGGGACTACTTTACGATTAATAGGGCAAGGCAATACGGGAAGACTACAATATTAAAGGCGCTTGTTGAGTTCCTGAGGGAAGATTACATTGTAGTCAGCCTGGATTTTCAGAATATAGAGTCGGCTGAATTTTCATCCGGAAATTTTTTTGTACATGCACTGGCAAGGGAAATCAGTAGAAAAATAAAAAGAAGGAAGGATGTGCCGGAAGGAATCAATAAAAAAATGATGGAGCTGTCAGAGAGTAGATCTGAGAATCTGAGGCTTGCGGAAATGTTTGACTGTTTCAGCGAGTGGTGCGGGCAGTCGGAAAAACCAATTGTTTTGCTGATAGACGAGATAGACACAGCGACAAACAATCAGGTATTTCTGGATTTTCTCGCGCAGCTCAGAGCTGCCTATCTTGACAGAAGGGAGATGCCGACATTTCAGTCGGTGATTCTTGCGGGAGTTTGTGACGTTCGGCACATAAAGCAAAAGATTCGTCCTGATGAGGAACATAAAGTAAACAGTCCGTGGAACATCGCGGCTAAATTCCGTGTAGGTATGAGCTTTACAGTGGAAGATATTACAGAAATGCTAGAGGAATATGAGAAAGATTATCAGACCGGTATGGATATAGAAAAGATGTCGGAATGGATTTATGATTATACATCAGGTTATCCTTATCTTGTTTCCAGTTTATGTAAAAATTTGGATGAGGAGATTATCGGTACGGAGGGTTATCCTGACTTAAACAGCGTCTGGACGAAGAAAGGTTTTCTGGAGGCGATAAAACTGCTGGTGAATGATAATAATGCGTTGTTCCAGTCATTGACGGGGAAACTGACGGATTATCCGATGCTTCGGACCGTATTGTATGAACTGCTTTTTACAGGAAAGCAGATTCCGTATGTTCCCCAGAATCGGTATATTGAAGTGGCGGAAATGTTTGGCTTTATCAAAAATGATGGCGGAACAGCTGTGATAGCCAACCGCATTTTTGAGACAGTGCTCTATAATCTGTTTATTTCCGAGGAGTTCACTGCAAGCGAAATGTATGATGCGGGTGCGAAGGAGAGAAATCAGTTTATTGTAAACGGCCATTTGAACGTCAGGCGGGTGTTGGAAAAGTTTGTGGAAACTTTTGATGATCTTTATGGAGACAGGGATGAAACTTTTCTGGAGGATGCGGGCAGACGTTACTTTATGCTGTTCTTAAAACCGATCATCAACGGTGTCGGCAACAGTTATGTGGAGCCTGAGACGCGCAATCGGGAGAGGATGGATCTTGTTATTGACTATTGTGGGGAAAGAAGTGTTATTGAGATGAAAGTATGGCGGGGGAATGCCTATCATGAAAGAGGAGAAGAACAGCTTTCCGCGTATCTTGACCATTTTCATTTGAAGAAAGGATATATGCTCAGCTTTAATTTTAATCGAAAGAAGGAAATCGGCGTGAAGGAGATTGTGCTTGGAGATAAGCTGCTGATAGAGGCAACGGTATGATAACAACCGGCAAACGTGGCAATGTCATTTAGTTAAACCATTTATTCAGCCGGGAGGAACATAAAATGCTAAACTAAATGGCATTGACCTCTTCGCCGCCCCGTTCTGATAAGTACAGCCGCATATCATCCGGGAGGGGAGTTTCGATCAGAAGTTCTTCTCCGGTAAAGGGCTGCAGAAAATGTATGCTCTCCGCATGAAGGGCTGTGCGCTTTATCGGGGGAAGCGCCATGTTTTCACCGGGCGTATCGTCGCGGTGCGGGGACAGGCTGTCTGGCGGAAAACTTTTGCACGCCCCGTTTCCGTAGATGGGATCGCCAAGAAGCGGACAGCCCGTATGCGCCATATGTACCCGTATCTGGTGGGTTCTGCCGGTTTCAAGGGTAAGGCGAATCAGGGCGCAGCCGTCTTTTGCGGCAAGCGTTTCGTAGTGGGTGACGGCGTTTTTTCCGTCTGCCATAACGCACATGCGATTTTGCTTTCGGGGATCATTGCCGATGGGAGCGCTGATGGTTCCGGCAGCAGGATAAGGCGCATGTTCCGTGATCGCCAGATAACTTTTGAAAAGAGAGCCGTTTTCCCGCTGGCGCTGTAATCTTGTGGCTGCGGGGCGGTTTTTTACCGCCAGCACTGCGCCGGAAGTATCCCGATCCAGCCTGCCGAAGATCCTGATCACGGAATCTTCCCCCTTATTTCTCAGATAAAAGATAAGCCGGTTCGCCAGTGTATCCGTATCTTTTTGGCTCGCCGGGTGGACCGAAATGCCGGCGGGTTTATCCAACACGATCACATCCTCGTCCTCATAGAGAATGGTAAGAGATTCCTTCAGGGCAGTCAGGTTTGGGGAAGTGCTGTCAGCGCCTTCCAGCAATATCTCTACCAGATCCCCGGTTTTTAAAAGCATGCTCACCCTGTTTCGCTTTCCGTTTACACAGATCCCGTTCTCCAGGAATTTGGCGCGGCTGATCTCATTTTTGGTGAGATGGAGCCGGTTTTTCAGAAAGCTTTCCAATCTCATATTGTTTTCTTTGGCGGTAACGCTGCCGCTTATGATCTTCCGCATCGTTTTACTCCATACAGGGCTGATAATTTGTGATAATTATAATGAGAGTATATCCGCAATATGCACTGCGGTCAATGGCATCATCTGAAGATACCAGTATCACGGGATACAGCGAAAAGAAACTGTTGATTTTTATCTTCTGAGTTGCTATACTTATGTTTAACAGCAGAAAATGACCGGAGAGAGAGTATTCTGTCGCAGATCAGATGAATAGTTGAGGGAAGATCAATATAAGCCTGACAGGCTTATATGTTCTTTCCTTTTGTTTTTTATACGCAGACTCATATAAGGAAGTTTTGAGGATGGGATAAAATGAGACACTTATTTAATCGAATGAAAACGGTATTTTATACGATGGCGGCGGTGCTGGTCCTTTTGGCTGCACTGGCTGTTCTTGATAAAAACAATGATTTTTCTCTGACTCAGAGGGAAAATGTACATAAATTCGGGGCGACCTACATGACCATGAACAATCCTTTCTTTGAGGTAATCAACGAAACGATACGCGCCACCGTGGAATCAAACGGGGATATTCTGATCACAAGAGATCCGGCGCTTGACGCGGTCAGACAGACGCAGCAGATTTACGACCTGATAGACGAGGGCGTGGAAGCTATCTTTATTGCACCTGTTGATTTCGAGGAAATTATTCCCGCCGTCGAGTATGGGAGGGAGAAGGGTATAAAAATCATATTTGTGGACACGGAGATCTATGACGAGAGTCTGGCGGACTGCATGGTTGTCTCGGACAACTATCATGCGGGAGTGCTCTGCGCCGAGTATCTTTTACAGAAAAAAGCGAAGGGAAAGATCCTGATCTTTGAACATCCGACGACCAAATCCTCAAATGACCGCGTGGAGGGGTTTGTGGACACGATAGAGGGGAACGGGGACTTTGAGATCACAGGCAGGCTGGATTATGCGGGACAGCTCGAGATCGCCATGCCCCTGATGATCGAGGAACTGAAAAAGGGTGCCGATTTTGATATTGTTTTTTGCATTAACGATGTGGGCGCCCTCGGCGTGATGGCAGCGCTGAAAGACTACGGGAGACTGGAGGGCATTGCCGTCCTCGGGGTGGACGGTGCGCCGGAGGCGAAGGCCATGATAAAAGAAAAAATCATGCTTGCGACGTCGGCACAGTATCCGTCCGAAATCGGACAAAATGCGGTGGATCAGCTTTACAATATGATGGAGGGCAGGCCGGTCGAAAAGAAAATAAAGGTTTCGGTCAATCTGATCAGCGAGGAAAATATTGACGGGTTCAGTACAAAGGGATGGCAGTAGCAAATGGATACATCGGCGTTAAAAAATTCCACATTGAGTTTTATGAAAAGCTTTAATTATATAGCAGTGCTGTATATTTCCGTTGTTTCCGCGGCAACCATTATCAAGATCGGAAACTCCGGCGGAGCGGTCCTGTTTCTGAAAAAAGTAAATACGCTGCCTCCGGTTCCGGGAAAAATGCTGCTTATTTCCCTCAGTTTTTTTGTACTTTTGATGGTTTTGATGTACATACATGACAAGTATGAGATAAAACATCAGTGGTATCTCATTGTTATGGAATTTATCTGCACCGTTTTCGTGATCGCCGCGCTGCAGGTAAACTATAACGGCATCATCCTTCTTTTTGTGGCGCATATTATGAAATACTTCGAGGGAGGCAGCAAAAAACTCCTCCCGCTTATACTGGGCAGTACATTTTTCCTGATCTTTGATTTCAATGCCTGCTCCAATATTTTTAACATTATTTCCTTTGAGACCTATATGGAGTACTACATCGGGACAGTGGCGGCGATCCTGATTTTGCTTAAAAATCTTTTTGCGACGTTGAACATCATTCTTTTTATCGTATATACCATTTTGCACCTGCGGGAGCAGATGGATGAAAAGGATGAAATCAATTCTCTGAACGAGCGGCTCCAGGCTGCCAACAGAGAACTTGAGAAGTATGCCGCCGAGTCGGAAAAACTGGCGCAGACAAGGGAGAGAAACAGGCTGGCAAGAGAGATACATGATACGCTGGGGCACACCCTGACCGGCATTATCGCAGGGATCGACGCGGCGCAGACGGTGGCGGATGTCTCACCCGAAACGTTAAAGCGGTATCTTTCCCTGGTGTCGGATGTGGCAAGGCAGGGCATGACGGATGTAAGGCGTTCCGTCAACGAGTTAAGGCCCGATGCGCTGGAACAGAGAGATCTGCTGTCGGCGATCCGCCAAATGATTTCCCAGATGAGCGCCGCTTCCAAGGCGGATATCACGTTGGACAACCGTGCGGGCAGGCTTTCCTTCGGCGAGGATGAGGAGGAAGTGATCTACCGGATCATTCAGGAGAGCATCACCAATTCCATCCGGCACGGAAAGGCGGACAGGGTGAGGATTCGGATCACGCGGGAATACAATATTGTGACGATAATAATAAAGGATAACGGTATCGGCGCCGCGAGTATCGAGCCGGGCTTCGGGCTTACGCATATGAGGGAACGTTTGGAGATGCTCGGCGGTAAGATACAGGTTGACGGAAAAGACGGGTTTTGCGTGTTGGCGGAAATTCCGATAAGGTGGGGGACGGAAAATGATTAAAATACTCATTGCAGACGATCAGGAACTGATAAGAGACAGCCTGCGCATCGTGCTGGCGGGCAATCCGGATTTTTCGGTAGATACCGCGGCAAACGGTATCGAGGTGGTCAGGGCTGTCAGGAAGGATAAGCCGGATGTCATTTTGATGGATGTCAGAATGCCGGAGATGGACGGCGTGCAGTGCACCCAGATCATCAAGGAAAACTATCCTGAGATAAAGATTATTATCCTGACGACCTTTGACGACGACGAATACATTTTCAGCGCGTTGAAACATGGCGCCAGCGGTTATCTGCTGAAAGGGATATCCGCGGACCGTCTGATCGAGGCGATCCATAAAGTGTATCATGGAAATGCCATGATAAACGAGGATATCGCCGGGAAGGTGGTGAAGATGTTCTCGCAGATGGCAAGGGAAAACGCGGCGGTTATTACGGTGGATGAGAATTACATAAAGGAAATTACGGAGTCGGAGTGGAAGGTGATAGGGCTTGTGTCAAAGGGGCTGTCCAATAAGGAGATAGCGGCCGAGCTTTTCCTCACGGAGGGCTCCGTGAGAAATTATTTAAGCTCTGTCTTAAAGAAGCTTGATCTGCGCGATAGGACACAGTTGGCGATCTGGGCCGTACAGTGGAGGAGAAGCTGACTTTGATGAAAAAAAAGATGATGGGTAAAAGATTTGCCGCAGGCGTTTTTCTGGCGGTGGTTTTGGTGACAGTGGTCGCCTCATTTTATTATTTCCAACGGAAAAGGACGATAACGCTGGGCTTTTTTACCGGGAGCCCGTGGGATGTTCCGGATGCCTACACCTATCAGCTCATCGAGGATGCGGTGGCGAAGTTTGAGGCGGACCATCCCGGCGTAAAGGTGAAGTATGTCAGCGGAATCCAGAAAGATGACTATTCGGAATACATTGCGTCCGCTCTGATCAGGGGAAACGCGCCGGATGTTTTCTTTGTGCTGCCGGAAGATTTTTCTACGTTCGCAGGTACGGACGCCCTGATGAATCTGGACGGGTATATCGACAGGGATGCGGATTATGATAAATCCAGATATTACAGCGCATCCTTCGAGTTTGGAAATATTTCCGGCAGTCAGTACGGGATTCCTTTCGAGAGTGTGCCGCAGATGATGTTTGTAAATAAGACGCTGTTAAAGGACGAAGGGATAGATGAGATACCGGAAGATTGGACATGGAAAGATTTTTATGAGATCTGCGGCAGGGTTACCAAAGATACGGACGGCAACGGAATAGAGGATCAGTTTGGTGTCTGCGGCTATACCTGGCAGCACGCCTTTATCACAAACGGTGTGGACGTCTTTGACATGGACGGTACAAGCTGCAATCTGCTCAGTGAAAACGCGATAGAGGCTGTGGATTTCCTGAAGGAGATAGACGGGCTTACCAAAGGAAATATTGTCACGGCGGGTGATTTCGACAAGGGGAATGTGGCGTTTATGCCTGCGCTTTTGTCGGACTACAGGACTTATAAGCCCTATCCGTGGAATATAAAAAAGTATACGAACTTTGAGCTGGACTGCATCACGCTGCCGCGGGGGGAAAGGGGCGATAACAAATCGACCATGAGCACGCTTTTGCTGGCCATGAATTCCAGGACGGACAATGAGGAGCTTGCCTGGGAGCTGATCAAAACGTTCTGTTACGATATAGAGATTCAGAGTGAGATCTATACCTATAAAGAGGGCGCGTCGGTACTGAAAACAGTCACCGATTCCATGACGACCATGCTTAGCATCAACCAGGTGCTGTCCGAGGAGGGCGGGATGGATATCAACCTGATCACATCCATCATGGATCATGCCGAGCCGGATTATAATTTCAAGGATACCACAACGGTAAAGGAGATGATCGACGCCGGCATTGATGATATTGTAAAGAACGGGACGGATTCAAAGATCGGGCTGCAGATGACGGAAAAACAGGTCAGAAGCTTCCTGAACGAATAGAGATTTTAAGAGGAACAGATATTTTAAAACGGTTTTCGCAAATGACAAAAATTTAAATAACAAAAATAGTAATGACATTTTTGTTATTGACATTTGTCATATGCGGGCCGTTTTTTTATTTGACGATTGTCACTGTAAAAGATATGACATCCGGCAATAGGCAGAGAGCGGCAATTTTTCTACAATTAAGACAGTTAAAAACACAAGAGCAAAAGGAATACTGCAGGGAAGGGAGGTATGAGTCAGATGGGTGACGGTTATATTTTGCAGATGAAAAACATCACCAAAACATTTCCGGGGGTTAAGGCGCTCTCCGATGTGACGTTAGAAGTTTCGGAGGCTTCCATCCATGCGATATGCGGTGAAAACGGCGCGGGGAAATCCACTCTGATGAAAGTTTTATCAGGTGTCTATCCGTATGGCAGTTATGAGGGCGATATCTTTTTTCAGGGTGAAAAAATGGCGTTCAAAAACATCAAGGACTCTGAGCGCGCGGGGATCGTTATCATTCACCAGGAGCTTACGATGATTCCGGAATTGTCCGTTACGGAAAACATTTTCATGGGCAATGAGATTGTGGAAAAGGGGCTCATAAACTGGGAGAAACAGCGGAAAAGAACAAGAGAGCTGCTGAAAGAAGTGGGCTTACATATTGATCCGAATGCGATCATCAAAAATCTGGGCGTCGGGCAGCAGCAGCTTGTTGAGATCGCAAAGGCGTTGTCCAAAAATGTCAGGGTGCTTATTCTGGATGAACCGACCTCGTCGTTAAATGAAGCGGATTCGGAAAATCTGCTGCGGTTGATGCTTGGACTGAAAAAGCAGGGGATTACCTGCATTATGATCTCCCACAAGTTAAATGAGATAGCGGCGGTTTCCGATTATGTGACGGTGATCAGGGACGGGAAAACCGTGGACGGCTATGCCGTGGAGGCGGGCAGGGTTGACGAGAACAAAATCATCAAGGCGATGGTGGGGCGTGAGATTGAAAACAGGTATCCCGAGCATACGCCAAAGATCGGGGAAGTGATCCTTGAGGTTTCGGACTGGCGTGTTGAGGATGCGAAGGTTCCCGGGAAAATGCTCTGCAAAAATTCCGCGTTTCATGTCAGAGCCGGAGAGATCGTCGGGTTTGCCGGCCTCATGGGGGCGGGCAGAACGGAATTGATGAGATCTCTGTTCGGAAAGAATATGGGGATCTTCAGAGGCGGAAACATGAAAATAAAAGGCAGGGAGGTTCGGATCAATTCGGTCAGGGAAGCGATCAAAAATAAGATCGCCTATGTGCCGGAGGACAGAAAGGGACTGGGGCTAAATCTTCTCGACACGATCAGAAAAACGGTTGTCTCCGCAAATCTTGACACGATTAAAACAAAAGGCCTTCTGGACTTTGACAAGGAGAGGGCGGCCTCGGAAAAATACAGAGATTCCCTGCGGATCAAGTGCCGCGATGTGGGTGTGGGCGTGAACACTTTATCGGGCGGAAACCAGCAGAAAGTCGTCCTTTCCAAGTGGATGTTTACGGAGCCGGATATTCTCATTTTAGATGAGCCCACAAGGGGTATCGATGTGGGCGCGAAATATGAGATCTATAAACTGATCCATGAACTTGCGGATCAGGGGAAAGCGATCATTCTGGTGTCCTCGGAACTCCCGGAACTTCTCGGGATGGCGGACCGCATTTACACGATTTTCGAGGGAAGGATCACCGGTGAGATTTCCGCGAAAGAGGCAAATCAGGAAATATTAATGAAGAAGATGACCATAACGGCTTAAGAGGAGACGATCATGAAATATATTAAAAAGGTGCTGGGCGAAGATCTTCGTCAATATACGATGGTAGTTGCCCTGGCAGCGCTCATCATAATTTTCAATATTGCATCGGGAGGTAAGATGGTTACTTCCTCGAATTTTCAAAATTTAATATCGGGAAACGCCTATGTATTGGTTTTGGCTTTGGGAATGCTCATGGTAATCGTGATCGGACAGATCGATCTGTCGGTGGGTTCGGTCGCGGGATTTGCATCCATGGTAATGGCGATAACCGCCCGCCAGTTTAACCTGCCGTGGTATATTGCGATTCTGATCGCGTTGGTGATCGGCATGATAGCCGGAGCGTGGCAGGGATTTTTCTTATCAAGGCTCGGCATTCCGGGATTCATCACAACCCTTGGCGGCATGATGATCTTCAGAGGCGGTGTTATTTGGATATCAAACTCAATTTCGGTTCCTGTTCCCTCAGAGCTGAAATGGTTTGGTGCCGGTTATCTTCCTGAATGGGGACCTGCTTTTACCGGGATGAACAACTCAACTTTATTGCTTGGAATCCTTGCGATAGCTGTGTTTGTGACTGCCCAGATGAGGAAGTTTACCCATTCGGGGGATGTTACCGGGAAGAAAGAGGAGTTCTGGCCGTATGCGGTCCGCATCGGGATCGTGTCGGCGGTGATCGGATATGCGACATGGCTTTTCGGAAGCGGGAGAGTGGGAACAAGTTTTCCGATTCCGGGGCTGATCCTGGTGATCCTGATCATCCTGTACTATCTGATCACAGAGAGGACATCCTTCGGACGCCATGTCTATGCGGTGGGCGGAAATAAGGCGGCGGCGGAACTCTCCGGCGTAAATGTAAGAAGAACGTATTTTCTCACGATGCTCAACATGTCCGTTCTGGCGGCAGTGGCAGGCATACTGTTTGTGGGACGCTCCACGGCGGCAGGACCTGCAGACGGCACTTCCTGGGAGATGGACGCCATCGCTTCCGTATTTATCGGCGGTGCGGCAGTCTCAGGCGGCGTCGGAACTGTTATCGCGACGATGGTCGGCGGCCTGGTGATGGCGGTCTTAAACAACGGGCTTATGCTGATGGGCGTCGGGGCGGACAAAACACAGGTTATAAAGGGCTTTGTGCTTCTGGCAGCGGTAGCCTTTGATGTATATAACAAGAAAAACAGGGGGTAAGATCCTGAATTTAAAATTCAAAAGGAGGAAAGAAATTATGAAAGCAAAAAAAGTAGTATCACTTCTGATGACGGCGGCTCTTGCGGCGGGTGTGCTGACAGGCTGCGGCGGAGGCAGAGGGACGGAGGAAACTGCGCAGACGACTGAAACACCTGCGGCGGCGGAGGAGGCTGCTGAGACCGAAAGCGCGGAGACGACAGAAACGGAAGAGGCGGCAGAGGCGACCTCCGCAGGCGGCGGTATCGTGGGTGTGGCGCTGCCGTGGCTCGGAACACAGAACTGGGCGGAGGCGGAAGTGATGTTTAAGGAACAGCTTGAGGCTGCGGGTTATGAGGCAATCATTCAGGCCGCTGACCAGAAAGTTCCGCAGCAGCAGCAACAGATCGAGTCCATGATCGAGAACGGCGCGCAGGTTATCGTTGTCGGCCCCGTTGACGGCTCCCAGCTTGGCTCTGTGCTTGAGAAGGCAAAAGATGCGGGCGTTTACGTGATCGGGTATGACAGGCTGCTGGAAAATACCACGGGCGTTGACGGTATAGTACAGTTCGGCAGCGTGAAGACAGGGGAGTTGCAGGCACAGGCGCTCCTGCAGGGATTGAAGGAACTTAAAGGTGAGGCTCCTTACAACATCGAACTGTTCGGCGGCGGCCCGGCTGATCCGAATGCACCGAATTTCTTCACAGGCGCGATGTCAGTGCTCCAGCCGCTCATCGATGACGGGACACTGGTTGTTGTATCAGGCCAGACAGATTTCACACAGTGTGCGACAGTTGACTGGGATAACTCCAAAGCGCAGTCACGTATGGATGCCATCCTTGCGGGCAACTATTCGGATATCGAGATCGACGGTGTTCTTTCACCCAACGACGGGATTGCCCGTGCGATCATTACATCCTGCGAGAATGCAGGCCAGCCGATCCCAGTCGTATCGGGGTTAGATGCGGAAAATGAATCGGTTGAGTGGGTATGGTCCGGCAGACAGTATTCCACGGTTGCAAAACCCACCAATGCACTTGTTGCGGAGACAGTTTCTATTATCGACAGCCTGATGAGCGGCAACGGGATGCCGGCAACCGATGTGAAGGCGGACAACGGCGTGATGGAGGTTCCCGTTTACGAACTGCCCCCTGTGGTTGTGACAAAGGACAATGCGAAAGAGGTATTTGCGGATGATCCCGACAGGCTTGCACTGTTGAAAGACTGATACTTTTTTAATCCACTATATACAAAACCGTACCGGGCATGGTTTTCCAGGTCCGGTACAAATCATATGTAAGAAAGAGGCTGGGCAAAAAGTGAGAGATGACATGCACTGCAGATTGATCTGTATTGATATTGACGGGACGCTTTTAAATGATGCAAAAGAAGTGCTGCCAGAGGTGAAAGATGCCGTGAAAAAACAGTATGAAAAGGGCAGAAAAATTGCCCTTGTCTCCGGGAGAATGCCCTTTGCGGTGTCGCAGGTCGAAAAACAGCTTGGGATGGACTGTATAAAAGTATGCAATGCCGGAACCTTTATCATTGTGGATGGGATATGCGTGAAGGAAGAGACCATGTCAACCCATGTGATGAGGCGGTTGTATACGGATATTGCCGGAAAGCATCATGTTCCGCTGTGGATTTTTCAGGGATATAAATGGTATGTAACCCGGACGGACAGTTTTGTGGAAAGGGAAGCGGATATCATAAATTATCGGCCGGAGGTTGTGGATTTGTATGAGCTGGCTGAAAACTGGGACAAAGCCGGGGTAAAGCCCAACAAATTTTTGATAGCGGCGAAAGAGCGGAAAATCGGTGAGATACAGGCAGAGTTGGAACGGTTGGAGAACAGAACATTTGATGTCGCGAGATCCAGCGGAAATTATCTCGAGATATTTCCGAAAAATGTGGATAAAGGAAAAGCCGTTGCGTCTCTGTGCGCTGTTTTAAATATCGGTACGGAGCAGGTGGTCGCGATAGGGGATCATGAGCTGGATATTCCCATGATCGAAACGGCGGGTATCGGGATCGCGATGGGAAATGCCATACAGGCGCTGAAAGAGAAAGCCGATTTTGTCACATTGACGAATAATGAAGCCGGAGTGGCGCATGCGCTGCAGGACTATTGCGGATTTTGAATAAAAGTTGTAAAGTATCATTCATAGAACAGTATCATTTTATGACACGGCAAAAAGAGGAATGATCATGAAAAAACAGGAAGTGACAATCATCGGAGGTGCTGACGGTCCCACAAGCGTTTTCCTGGCCGGGAGAATATCCGGGAAAAGGCCCCTGAAATACCGCATCAGGGATTCGGTTTACGGATACCGCCGGAAAAAGGCGGAGAAAAGAATCCGCGCAGGTTCCCATACACTGCGGGAGGTAGCGGAGATGGCAGAGAGGAACTATCATGCGGTTGAAGTTTTAAAAACAGACAGGAGATATACGGAGCAGTACGCCGGTGCGAAAGAGGGGCTGATCCTGAAATATAAGCCGGAACTGCTTGGCGATCTGGCTGAGGGCGGTGCGCCGAACGGGTTTGATGAGGCGTCGGTGAAGGAAATGCTTCGCCGGATAGGGCTTCGCAGTGAGAAGATCGCAGGCATTTCGGAGAGTGAGATGCCGATGGACTTTCATATCTATGAGATAAGCATGGAGGGCGGGAGGCTGGAGATGGCGATAGATTACAGGTGGGAGCTTTTCGGGATATCCTATTCGGGAAAGAAAAAGAAGATAAAAAAGCTGAAAAAGACAGCGCTGGAATTGTACAGGTATTACGGTGTATCCGGGGAGGACATTGAGAACAGGACGGAGCGGTATTTATCGCTTGCGGAGGCGTTGAGCGGCAGATAGGAGGATTTCTGCAAAATCCGCGAAAAATTCAGATTTCCTCTTTTCATTGCCGTTTTTTTATGCTATACTCCTAAAAGATGTGTCCGCAGACAGCGGATGCCGGTAGAAAGTCGATAAGATAAGGTAGGAGGTCCTGTTATGAAACATATTAAAACATTGACAACCAGAGATTTAAAGGAATCCATGAAGAAAGGCGGCTGCGGCGAGTGCCAGACATCCTGTCAGTCAGCCTGCAAAACATCCTGTACGGTTGGAAACCAGAGTTGTGAACAGGCTCGGAAATAAGAAAGCAGAATTCTTTTTAAGAGCAGCGGGAGATCTCGCTGCTTCTTTGTGATGTGAGAGGAGAAATGTCCCTGGCATCTAACCATTTAAGAAACGCATAAAGTGAAAAGGATGATGAAATGATACATCAGTATATCAACAACGGATATCCGATCGTATTGGATGTAAGCAGCGGCAGCGTCCATGTGATGGACGAGCTGAGTTATCAGGCGGTCCCGCTGTTAGAGCCCGTCTGGGAGGCATGGCAGGAGAAGAACAAAGGACTCTCCGGGCAGGATGGGGAGGAAGACGGCATTCCCGGAACGCTTTTGGCGGAAGCGGCGGCAGCGCTGCAGGAACTTTCCGTATCGGAAGAGGTCAGGCGGGAGATCGCGGAGGAGGTGCTTTCTCTGGCCCGGGCGGGGCAGCTCTATGCGAAGGATATCTACGAAAACTACATGTTTGATTTTAAGAACAGGCAGACCGTAGTGAAGGCGCTCTGTCTTCATATCGCCCACGACTGCAATCTCGCCTGCCGGTACTGTTTTGCGGAGGAAGGGGAGTACCACGGCAGGCGGGCGCTGATGCCCTTTGAGGTGGGAAAGAAAGCGCTGGATTTTCTGGTGGCAAATTCCGGAAACCGGGTGAATCTGGAGGTGGACTTTTTCGGCGGGGAACCGCTTCTCAACTGGCAGGTGGTGAAAGATCTGGTGGCATACGGCAGGAGCCTTGAGGAGCCCTTTCATAAAAAATTCCGGTTTACGCTGACCACCAACGGCGTTCTGTTAAATGACGAGATACTGGAATTTTGTAATAAGGAGATGGGAAACCTTGTGCTTTCTATTGACGGGCGAAAAGAGGTCCACGATCTGATGCGTCCCTTCCGGGGCGGGCAGGGCAGTTATGATATGGTGGTGCCGAAGTTCCGGAAAGCGGCGGATAGCCGGAACCAGACGGATTATTATGTCCGTGGGACCTTTACACGAAACAACCTCGATTTTGCGGAGGATGTGCTGCATCTGGCGGAGCTGGGCTTTGAGCAGATTTCCGTAGAGCCGGTGGTGGCTGACCGGGAGGAAGACTACGCGCTGCGCATGGAAGATATTCCGGTGCTGCTAAAGGAGTACGACAAGCTTGCCAAAGAGATGCTTCGTTACCGAAGAGAGGGAAAGGGTTTCAACTTCTTTCATTTTATGATAGACCTGGAAGGCGGTCCCTGCGTGGCAAAGCGGCTGTCCGGCTGCGGCAGCGGCACGGAATATCTGGCGGTGACGCCCTGGGGAGATTTCTATCCCTGCCATCAGTTTGTGGGGCAGGAAGAGTTTCTGATGGGCAATGTGGACGACGGCATTGTCCGGACGGATATCAGGGACAGCTTTAAAGAGTGCAATGTCTATGCGAAGGAAAAATGCAGGGACTGTTTCGCAAAATTTTACTGCAGCGGCGGCTGTGCGGCAAATTCCTATCATTTTCACGGGAATATCACGGACACTTACGATATCGGCTGTGAACTGCAAAGAAAACGGATCGAATGTGCGATCATGTTAAAAGCCGCCATGGCAGAATAAATACAGCATCTGCAACGAACAGCGCCCAGAGGATTTGCGAACGAGAGAGCGTGCGCAAATATCTCTGCCGGTCAGGCGTTGTGAGTGCAGATGCGGAACTG
>JAAWOG010000079.1 GCA_022799355.1 Lachnospiraceae bacterium
CTCAGTGATTATACCTCTATATTTTGTCTGGTGCATTAAGGAAACCTCAGACATGGTAAATAATGCAGCATTATAACATCTGATGGAGGGGGAACTCCTTCTTCCGTTATATCTATATTGATTTATTAGATTGGACTTTGTAACTATTAACCAGTAGTCATTCTTGACTACACCATTATTATACTAGGAGGATACAAGATGAAAAGAAAAAAATGGCTTATGTCAATGGCTGGTTCCGTGATGGCATTTTTGCTGGTTGCCTGCGGCACTGCGGCGGATTCCGGAACTGAGGAGATGATCGGGACAACGGACACGGCAAAAACCGAGGAATCAGGGGAGGTGCCTGCATCAGGAAACGAAATTGTGGAAATCAATATTTGGAGCGGAATGACAGGAGCGGATGCGGATGTAATGCAGAGCATGGTCAATGAATTTATGGAGGAGAATCCGGACATTAAAGTTTCCTTTACCTCGGTTACCTGGAGTGAAATGTTTACAAAATGGCAGCAGGCATTTAATTCGGATCTGGGACCGGATGTGATGATGATGCATTCAACGGATATCTGTAATTATGCGCCGAATGAGATGTTGATGCCGCTGGAGGAGATCAGCGGTTCCCTTGGTATCGATTCTGCAAACTACTCGGAAGCCGCATGGGCGGGAGTGCAGAATGAAGGTACATTGTATGGCATTCCCCTTGACTTCCACTGTATGGGTGTTTTTAAAAACGCTGAGATGTTTGAGGCGGCAGGACTTGATCCGAATATGACATTTGAAACGGAAGAAGATTTTCTGAATGCATGTAAGGCATTGAGCGATCCGGAAAATGGGAAATACGCGGTTGGCATTGGCAGTAACTACGCACATACTTATCGTTATTGGTACAGCCTGTTACATCAGTTTAACGGGACCTTTGTGAATGATAGCTTTACGGAAGCGGAATTTGCTTCCGAAGAAGGGAAAAAAGCACTTGACTGGATAGCTGCCCTTCCGCTCGATTTGAAATATGCACCCTATAATGAGCAGGATATTGACGCGGATTTTCTGAACGGCACATGCGCAATGGTGATTGACGGACCATGGTTTATTCCTACGGCGATTGAGTCCGGCATGGAATTTACGACGGCAGCGTTTCCGCAGATTGGAGAGACGCCTGCGGTCTGGGCAAATTCTCATGTGGTTACACTTCCCGTTGAATCCGGACGTTCCGAAAAAGACCAGGAGGCAGCGGAAAAACTTCTGGTATGGATTATTGAACATTCCTATGAATGGGGAAGTCAGTCGGGACAGATTCCGGCGAACGCTTCGGTACGTGAGTCTGAGGAATACAAATCGTCTGCGGTTTATCCATATGTACAGGCCTTTGTCGATCAGAAAGATTATATTAAATATGAGCCGCTTTGTGCGGGAACAGCAGAGTTTGGCGCGGATAATGAGTTGTCGCCGGTTATGAGTGCAGTGACGAATATTGTCAGTGGGAATACGGACGATACCATGGGAGAACTGGAGAGCGCGGCAAAGAGCGTAACAGATATTTTGACAGAATAAAGTATATGCGGAAAAGATCATATATGCCGGTTGATAGCCGGCATATATGAAATGGCAAACGGCTTTGGGAAAGTGAGGATTATGAGTAGAAAAAGAATATTGCGGAAAAAACAGAAAGATATTTTGTTTTTACTGACTTTTTTAGCTCCGTTTTTCGTGATAATGATTATTTTTAAGGTGGTGCCGATTGGTGCCAATATTGTGTATAGTCTGCAGAAAACGCATTTGAATAAGCCGGGAGAGTGGATCGGACTGAAAAATTATGTCAAACTGTTTCATGATGAGCTTTTTTGGAAAGCAATGAAAAATACACTTTTGTATCTGGCGTATGTAGGGCCGGTGAATGTGATAGGCGGATTTCTTTTTGCAATGCTTCTGAATGCGAAACAAAGAGGCAGAACAGCGGTCAGAGCAATTATATTTATGCCGTATGTGTTAATGACAACGGTTGTTGGTATTACCTGGCGATGGATTTTGGACGGCAACAATGGATTATTGAATTACTATCTGAACAAAATCGGCATAGAGCCGATATTCTGGCTGTCCAATACAAAAACGGCAATGCTTGGTATTGCATTAGCTTCCATCTGGTGGACAATAGGTTATAATACGGTGATTTATCTTGCAGCATTACAGGATATATCAACCGATGTGGTGGAGGCTTCCATCATTGACGGGGCAAATGGCCTGCAGAGAGTATTTCATATCAGTATTCCGCTGGTAAAGGGGACGACATTTTTCGTTGTGCTGACTACAGTGATTAATTCGATGGAAATGTTCAGTCAGGTATATGTGATGACTTCAGGGGGACCGTCCTACAGTACTCTGACATTAGTCCAGTATCTGTACACGAAGGCGTTTCGCGAGACGAATGTCGGATATTCTTCATCGGTTGGCGTGATGCTTTTCATCATTATTTTATTGATGTCCGTTGTCGTATTTCTGCTGCTCAGCGGTGACAATACGGCAGAAAAGACAGGGAGAAGGAAAGGAGGAGGACATGGGGGCAAAAAAGAACGGCGAAAGGCTGCGTAGTATAATTCTTTATGTTGTTATGGCGCTGGTTGCGCTTGTGTTTCTTATTCCGCTTGTGTGGGTAGTATCTACGTCTTTCAAGCCAATGGATGAGATTTTTACACGGGTTGTACACTGGATTCCCAGAAAACCGACGCTGGATCATTACAGGCAGGCGGTAACGGATTATCCCCTTTGGACCTGGATGAAAAACAGTTTTGTGGTTGCCGGAGCCAATATTTTGTTTGCGTTTGTCTTTTTCGTTATGCCGGCATTTGCTCTGGCGGTTTCAGAGTTCAAGGGAAAAACGGTTCTGGTATTTCTGATGATGGCGACATTGATGATCCCAAGGGAATTATCCGCGATTTTTTCTTATAAAATCATTGCGAAAATGGGGATACTGGATACGACAGGGGCAGTTGTGCTGCCGCAGCTGGCAGAATCGATTTGTGTTTTTCTGATGTATAATTTTTTTAAAAACGTGCCCAGGGAATATCTGGAATCCTGTGAACTGGATGGGGGAAACAAATTAGTTGCACTGGTAAAAATATATTTGCCTCTTTCAGGGCCATCGATAGCGGTAATGATTATTCTTACCTTTGTGAATAGCTGGAATAATTTCTTCTGGCCGCTGCTGGTTACCTTTACGGAAAAGTCCAGAACTTTGCCGGTGGGGCTGGCAACGATTATGACAAGTTACAGTGAAAGTTCCGCTGCGCGCCAATACGGACTGCTGATGGCAATTTCGCTGCTGGCTTCATTGCCCACAATGATTGTTTTTCTTGCACTGCAGAAGCAGTTTATTGAATCTGTGGCAGCCAGCGGGGTAAAAGGATAAGAGGGCAGAATTGAGTATATGGAGAAGGAGACTGATTATGGAGGAAGGGATTGGAAAGATTGTCAGGAAATTTATAGAAGAATCGGATGGGGTATTAAAACTTCGACCGGCATGGATAGCGCATGATTTCCTGGAAGGCGGCCACAGACTTGGGCTAAAGGAGGAAGATTATGATTGTGGTGAAAGGGGCGAGATCATGGAGCGGTGGTTTTGTTCCGAAACCCATGCTGTTAACCGAATCGATATTCCGACGGAGGGATTTTCGGAACTGGAAATTCCGGGGTATCATATTACAATTCCTGAGGCATTGGAGGTTTGCAAGTCGGAGATCCTGGGAGAAGAATACGCAAAGACTCATGATGGGTTTGGAAGGCTGATCAAGATTTATGATTTTAAAACCAGGCTTTTTATGCACATACATCAAAAACAGGAAGACTTAAATTCTCAGGGGAAAGTTTCCAAAGATGAAGCGTACTATTATCTGGATGCGCCTTTGGGGGATCATCCGGAAAGCTTTTTCGGAGTTCATAAATATATTGTTGATCAGAATCTGCAGTATGATATATTTTTGCCGATGTTGGAAAACTGGAATGGAAGAGAAGAAAACATGCTGAAATATTTCAGGGCATTTCAGAATGTTCCGGGAGAGGGATTTTTCCTGGATTCGGGGCTGCTGCATGCGCCCGGATCGGCGCTTACGATGGAATTGCAGGAACCTTCCGATGTCGGGGCAATTTATCAGGCTAATGTAAATGGTTATCCGATAAATAAATCTATGCTGACCAAGGACGTGGCGCCGGAAGATATTGAAAAATGGGGAAGCGGAGAGTTGGCTGCACTTCATCAGATTGACTGGGAGGCAAGTGCGGATCCGCTTTTCTTTGAAAAAAGACATCTTTTTCCGAAGCCCTGTGAAGAGACCAGGCAGGGAGAGATATGTGAGGAATGGATTTATTACGGAACATCAAAATTCAGTGGAAAGAGACTGATTTTGCAGCCGGGACAGAAATTTTTCAGCAGGGAAAACGGTGTTCATAATATGTTTATATGGAAAGGACAGGCTCTTGTAAACGGTACGCCGATGATTGCGGGCAGGTGTGATCTGGTAAGCTGCGATGATGAACTGCTTATCGTTTCGGATAAAGCCCGGGAGGGGTATATGATTGAGAATAACGGGGATACGGATGTCATGATCTTCAAATATTTTGGTAAAGATATCAATCCGGATACACCTGAGATTGGACATATGAGGTGACGGCATGGGCAAAGGATATTTAAAAAAATACGGAGATTGTTTTCCGGAGACCGGGATCTGGGTGGATTCCATGGTTTCGGAGAACATTTGTTATGGAATGGAACGCGGGCTGTCAGGCGTAACAACATCTCCAACTGTTACGCCGGATGCCATTGCGGCGGAACCTGATCTCTGGAAGGATGCATTTTGCAGAAAATGGGCGGAAAATCCGGAGATGAACCAATTTGAAATTCTGTGGGAATGCATGTATGATTTTGCGGCGGAAAGGGCAAAGATGCTGCTTCCATTATATAAAGAGGATAAAATGGACGGCCGTTTTTGTATCCAGGGAAATGTTTATGATTTTATGAATGCTGAGAAAATTGTGAAACAATCAAAACGTATTCATGCCCTTGGGAAAAATTTCATAATGAAAGTTCCGACTACTAAGGCCGGTATTCAGGCGATGGAAGAGATTGTGTATGAGGGACAGAGCGTAATGGCGACGGCAACTTCTTCGGTGGCACAGGTACTGGCGGCTGGGGAGGCTTTGACAAAAGGACTTGAGAGAAGAAGAAAAGAAGGAAAGGATAATCGGGGAATTGCAGTCTCCTGTGCCATGCAGCTGGGACTTCCCGAGTCCTGTTGTAAGGGTTATGCAGACAAAAATGGTATCCGGATCACAAAGGAGGCATTGGAATATTCTGCGATTGCCGTTGGGAAAAAAGCATATAAATTATTGAAGGAAAGTTATCCTCAGGTGATGTTTGTTCTTTCAAATTTTGCGAAAGAGGAACATTGGACTGCGTTTCTGGGCGGTAGAATGATTTTGACGATGCCCATGGATTATCTGGAAATACTGGACAATATTGATCCGCAGAGTTTGAATGCTCAAATAGATGTTCCGGTAAATGAGGCATATACGGAAGAACTTTGTGAAAAAATCGGTTTTTACCGGAAAATGTTTGAGGAAAATGGAATGAAACCGGAGGAGTTTTCAGGATCAGAAGGCTTTTGCAGAACCGTAAATCTTTTTATGGATATCTATGAAACCGGATTAATGGCGGTACGCACCGCCATGCTTCCAAATCCCTATAAAGATAGCAGCAGGTATTAGCCGGCAGCGGGAGAATCAAAGAAACATATATTGTTGCAAACAGATAAAAGAAACGGCAGGGGGGATTCTCCTGCCGTTTCCGGTTTGAGCAGGGTTTACTGCCTGGGATTAAAGCACCCTTTTTTTGTACCAGTGTTCCGCAAACTGCAGAAACAGATAGAGCAGTATCGCGATCACGCAGAGGATCACGATGGAAGTGATGACCATGGACATTTTAAAGGTCTGGCTTCCGTAGATGATCAGATAGCCGAGACCCCGCCTTGCGGCGAGAAATTCTCCGATGATAACGCCCACAAGGGACAGGCCGATATTGACTTTCATGGTGCTTAAAATCAGCAGAATATTGGAGGGC
The DNA here is from genome assembly GCA_022799355.1 of Lachnospiraceae bacterium. Lineage (GTDB taxonomy): Bacteria > Bacillota > Clostridia > Lachnospirales > Lachnospiraceae > 1XD8-76. Next base: position 6,104 of record JAAWOG010000079.1, read on the forward strand.
AGCACCACCTTTGAGAAGATCTGTCTGCGGCTGCCGCCGAGGGTGGTGATCAGCATGCATTTCTCCGGCTCCGTCAGCGCGAAACCGGTATAGAGGCTGATGACGGCGCCGAAAATGGCGACGGAAATGCCCGCCACGATAATGGTCTTGATGCCGGTGCCCAGCCAGACGATAAACAGCGGTGCAAGGGCGGACTTGGGCAGGGAGTTAAGCACCACAAGGTAGGGCTCCAAAACGGCAGAAGCCTTATCCGAATACCAGAGCAAAGTGGCGCACAGCATACTGATGCCGAATACCAGAAGAAAGCTGAGGATGGTTTCCAAAAGCGTGATGCCGATATGTGTAAACAGCCCGTTTTCCCGATACAGCGTGACAAAGCTTCTGCATACTCTTGTGGGGCTGGAAAAAAAGAAAGGATCGATCAGCCCCGTGTTTGCGGATATTTCCCAGATCAGGAGAAATACCGTGATAATACAGAAGCGGGCGATAAAGATCATCCGGTGGTAACGTTTATGTTTTTTGATATATTGTTCCTGCGGTGTCATCATGCAGCTCCTCCCATAACAGATTAAAATAAGTTTTAAATTCCGGTGCGTTCCGCGCCGCCAGCATACTGTTATCCGGCAGGGTAAGCCGGATCGGAATCTGAACTTTCACCGTGGCGGGACGGTTTGATAAAACGATCACTCTGTCGGAGATGGAGATGGCTTCGGACAGATCGTGGGTGATCAGCAGTGCCGTTTTCTTCTCCGCACGGATAATACGGCAGATATCGGCCGAAACCTGCAGGCGGGTTTGATAGTCTAAGGCGCTGAAAGGCTCGTCGAGAAGAAGAAGTTCCGGCTCGAGCGCCAGCGTCCTGATCAGGGCGGCGCGCTGCTTCATGCCGCCGGAGAGCTCACTGGGGCGTTTATCCCTGAAGTCCCAGAGCCCGTAATCTTTTAAGTAATTGTCTACTTTGGCAAGTTTTTCCGGTGTGGTAATACCGTTGATCTCCAGCCCGAGGATTACATTTTTATAGATGGTCCGCCACTCAAAAAGGTGGTCTCTCTGCAGCATATAGCCGATCTTCGGACTCTCATCTTTGGAGAGCATGGGGAAAAGGATCTTCCCGGATTCCGGCGTAAGGAGTCCGGCGATCAGGGATAAAAGAGTGGACTTTCCACAGCCGCTGGGGCCCACGATAGCAATAAACTCGCCCTTTTTCACGGAAAAGGATATATCGGTAAGCGCACAGGTCTCCCCGTGCATACCATGATAAGCATAGGATAGATGATCAAGGGAAAGGTACGAGGTTTCCACAAAAAGCGCTCCTTTGTTTTAAAATGTTATATAATATTCTATGTAAGACGACAAAAAAGGTGTGTGAATGCCACGATTCGGCTCTTCGGAAATGCCCGCAGTAATTTTTGGTAACAGTGCGGCCGAAAGGCTGAACTGTTACAATTTTTGGTGTACCTGCGGCATGGATTCTTGTGCGGGGGGAATAGTTATGGTAGAATCAGATGAGGAAACACAGAAGGGGATTTAGAACTGTGAGATCAAAAACTGATGCCATCCGGATCAGATTGCTGTCATTTCTTTAAAATTTGTTTTATCGAGTTGTTTTTTCTGTAACATTTCTATAAAATGATATATACTGTTTAAATAAAAACTATACATATAAGCATAAGAGGATACAAGAGATGAGAAAAAACTATTTTGAAGAAATGCAGACATGCATCATGGAAAGATTAGGGAAAATATATAATGAAGATGATGAATATCTGAGAAAGCTGGATCGGGAAAATGAGCTGGAGAGGCAGATGGAAAATGTTCTTCCGCGCAAGTACCGGAAAGTGGTGGAGGAATATCACGATGCCGTATGCGATTCCTGGGGAGTATGTGAAATGCTGGCATATCAGCAGGGCATGAGAGATCTGGCGGATATGCTGAGGATAAAGAGCCGGGAGGAGGACGGGGGAATCCTGTCCGGGAAAGAGGATACATGGAGTTATATATGTCCGCCCTGCTGTCCTCAGAAGTCGAACTGCTGCCTGCAAAAGTAGGACGGCAGGGATACTGCGGGCGGAAATTAATAATTGTCAGATAAACAAAATTGTGGTAAGATTATGCGGAATCAAAAACGGCGAAGGGATGGCTTTATCTCTTTGCGGAGCAGGCGGGATCACGATGTTTTCCGTATGCGGAAATAAAAAAGAAAAGGATATGATTGTCATATGGCACAGTTGTGGGGCGGAAGATTTACAAAGGAAACGGACCGGCTGGTTTATGCGTTCAACGCTTCCATCGGGTTTGACCGGCGGCTTTTATTGCAGGATATCGAGGGCAGTATCGTTCATGCCGGGATGCTGGGGAAGCAGGGGATCATCACAGAGCAGGAGGCGGAGGAGATCACCGGCGGGCTTGTCCGTATTCTGGAGGATGTTGAGAGCGGAAAGCTTACGGTAGATGAGCGCTATGAAGATGTTCACAGTTTTGTGGAGGCGGTGCTGACCGAGCGGATAGGAGAGGCCGGGAAAAAGCTCCACACCGGGCGCAGCAGGAATGATCAGGTGGCGCTGGATATGCGGCTTTACACAAGAGTGCAGGTACGGGAGACGGATATTTTGTTGAGAGGACTTCTGGAAGTACTGCTTGGGATCATGGAGGAAAATACGGAGACCTATATGCCCGGATTTACCCATCTTCAGAAGGCGCAGCCGCTGACGCTGGCGCATCATATGGGGGCCTATTTTGAGATGTTTCGGCGGGACCGGCTGAGAATGCGGGATATCCTTGAGCGGATGAATATCTGTCCTTTGGGGGCGGGAGCCCTGGCGGGGACCACTTACCCGTTAGACCGGGAGGATACGGCGCGGCAGCTTGGGTTTGACGGACCTGCGCTGAACAGTATGGATGCCGTTTCGGACAGGGATTATCTGCTGGAGTTTTTGTCGGCGCTGAGTATCGTGATGATGCACCTGTCACGGTTTTCGGAGGAGATTATTATCTGGAACAGTGACGAGTACCGGTTTATCGAGATTGACGATGCCTATTCCACCGGTTCTTCGATTATGCCTCAGAAGAAAAATCCGGATATCGCGGAACTGGTGCGGGGAAAGACGGGAAGAGTCTACGGGGATCTGATGGCGCTTCTGACGGTTATGAAAGGGCTTCCGCTTGCCTACAATAAGGATATGCAGGAGGACAAGGAGGCGGCTTTTGATGCCTTTGATACGGTGAAGGACTGTCTTTTGCTCTTTACGGGAATGATGGCTACGATAAAATTCCGGAAGGAACGGATGGCGGAGAGTGCCATGAGGGGCTTTACCAATGCCACGGACGCAGCGGATTATCTGGTGGGAAAGGGAGTGCCTTTTCGGGAGGCGCACGGTATCGTGGGAAAACTGGTTCTGTGCTGTATGGAAAAGAATACTTCGATCGATGCGCTGCCTTTATCGGAGATGAGGAAGATCAGCGATAAATTTGAGGAAGATATTTATGATGCGGTTTCCTTACGGGCCTGCGTGGATAAGCGGCTGACCATCGGTGCGCCGGGCAGGGAGGCGATGGAGAAGGTGATTGCAGTGTACAGGGAATATTTAAACGAAAAGGAGATAAAGAATGAGTGAAAAACTGCGTGTAGGTATTTTAGGCGGAACCGGTATGGTGGGGCAGAGGTTTATTTCTCTGTTAGAGGACCATCCCTGGTTCGAGGTGACGACCATTGCGGCAAGTCCGCGTTCTGCGGGAAAGACTTATGAGGATGCTGTGGGCGGCAGATGGAAAATGAAGACACCGATGCCGGAAAAAGTAAAAAATATTGTTGTGATGAATGTAAACGAGGTGGAGAAAGTAGCCGCTGAGGTGGACTTTGTGTTCTCCGCCGTTGATATGAGCAAAGATGAAATCAAAGCCATCGAGGAGGCATACGCGAAGACGGAGACTCCCGTTGTCTCCAATAACAGCGCCCACAGATGGACGCCGGATGTGCCGATGGTGGTGCCGGAGATCAATACGGAGCATTTTGAGGTGATTGAGGCGCAGAGAAAGCGCCTTGGCACGACAAAGGGCTTCGTGGCGGTAAAACCCAACTGTTCGATCCAGAGTTATGCACCGGTATTAACGGCATGGATGGCGTATGAGCCCTATGAGGTAGTGGCGACTACCTATCAGGCGATCTCGGGCGCGGGCAAAACCTTTCAGGACTGGCCGGAGATGGTGGAGAATGTGATTCCCTATATCGGCGGGGAAGAAGAGAAGAGCGAGAAGGAGCCGCTTCGTATCTGGGGTAAAGTGGAAGGCGGCGTGATCGTGCCGGCGGAAAGCCCTGTGATCACCTGTCAGTGTATCCGTGTGCCGGTGCTGGATGGGCATACGGCGGCGGTGTTTGTGAAGTTCAGAAAGAAACCAACAAAGGAAGAGCTGATTGAAAAATTAAGAAACTTTACCGGAGAACCCCAGAGACTGGAACTGCCCAGTGCGCCGAAGCAGTTTATTCAGTATTTGGAGGAGGACAACAGGCCTCAGGTGAAGACGGATGTGGACTATGAAAAGGGCATGGGCGTCAGCGTGGGCAGACTCCGGGAAGATACTGTTTATGACTGGAAGTTTATCGGACTTTCCCACAACACGGTGAGAGGCGCGGCAGGCGGCGCCGTGCTCTGTGCGGAAATGCTGAAAGCGAAAGGATACATTACAAAGAAGTAAAGAAGCGAGGGGCCGGAAGGACAGATGCGGAACTGGAATAAGAGGTTATTGAAATGACAGAGTCTGAAGTAAGAATACAGGCATTTGCTTTAGGAGATATGATCAGGGATACAACCATATCGGATGAAATCATTATGGACAGGATAAAAGAAATCCCTGAACTGATCAATGCCAAACTCAGAACAGGCATGAACCCGTTTGTGGAGGCCGTAAACAGTGGGCGGCTTTTTGTTGCAAAATCACTCAGTGATATGGGGGCTGATATCCATTGGACATGTGCGGCAAGCCAGGGCAACGCCTTAAATGTTGCAAGAACCCCTGAGCAGGCGGACGAGGTTCTTGCACTGGGTGTGGAAATTGAAAAGAATCTGCTGCTTTCAAAGCCATTTAGGAATCCCGCTGTTGTGGCGGCGGGCAACAACAACAAAATGATGCTGCTTTATTGGCTGGATAAGCAGAAGAAAATTTTTGCAGATGATGAGAAATATGTTGAGGAGCTTCTGCATGAGACAATACGCATGGTATCCATGGTCAATCAATATGGTACACTTTCCCGTATCATTGCGGATGAAGAGTTGTTTTGTGTTTTGAAAAATATATATTCTAAAATAGATGATATAAATTCGATTCGGCTGTATCTCCGTGCTTTGCGGCGGATTGATGATAAAAATTTAGAAGCCCGAATAAAGGAACTGCGAAAGATATTGAATGCGAGGAAAAAAGAATTGTCTGCTATGGTATAGTTTGCAGATGCGGAACTGGAATATGAAGAGTTTATATATCGCGGAAAAACCAAGCGTGGCGCAGGAATTTGCGAAAGCGCTGAAACTGAATATGGCAAGGAAAGACGGCTATCTGGAATCGGAGGACGCGGTGGTGACATGGTGTGTCGGGCATCTTGTGACAATGAGTTATCCGGATGCCTATGATGAGAAGTACAGGAGATGGTCTCTTGATACGATTCCGTTTATTCCGGATGATTTTCTCTATGAGGTGATTCCGGGGGTGGCGAAGCAGTTTCAGATTGTCAGCGGGCTTTTGAACCGAAAAGATATCGGGACCATTTATGTCTGCACCGATTCCGGGCGGGAGGGAGAGTATATTTACCGTCTGGTGGAGCAGAAAGCAGGCGTGAAAGGGAAAACGAGAAAGCGGGTATGGATCGATTCCCAGACGGAGGAGGAGATTCTGCGGGGCATCAGGGAGGCAAAAGATCTGTCGGAGTATGACAATCTATGTGCCTCCGCTTATCTGCGCGCCAAAGAAGACTATCTGATGGGCATCAATTTTTCCAGGGCGCTGACATTGAAATACAGTTATCCGGTAAAAAATTATATGCATACGGATAAGTGTGTGGTTTCCGTGGGGCGGGTAATGACCTGCGTGCTCGGTATGGTGGTGAGCAGGGAGCGGGAGATCAGGGATTTTGTGAAAACCCCTTTTTACAGGGTGCTGGCCGATGTGGCGGTGGAAGGAAACAGCTTTTCCGGTGAGTGGAGAGTCTGGGAGGAGTCGAAATATGCGGGCTTTCCCGGGCTGTATAAGGAAAACGGGTTTTTAAAGAAAGAGGACGCCGAGGGGCTGATCGGGTACATAGGGGACGCGGAAGGGCATGTCTGTTCCATAGAGCGGAAGAGGGAAGTGAAAAACCCTCCGCTTCTTTATAATCTGGCGGAACTCCAGAACGATTGTTCCAAATATTTTAAGATCAGCCCGGATCAGACGCTGCAGGTGGTGCAGGAGCTGTATGAGAAAAAACTGGTGACTTATCCGAGGACGGATGCCAGAGTTTTGTCGGGCGCGGTCGCGAAAGAGATAGGAAAGAATATCGCCGGATTAAGAAATTATATGGTGTGCGGCAAACTGGCGGACGAGGTTCTGGCAAAGGGAAGTTATAAAAAAATCGGTTCTACCAAATATACGAATGATAAGCAGATCACGGATCATTATGCGATCATTCCCACGGGACAGGGGCTGGCAGTGCTGAAAAATCTCGCCCCGACGGCACAGAAAGTCTATGAGATTATTGTGAGGCGGTTTCTTGCCATATTTTATCCGCCGGCGGTGTACCAGAAGATCACGCTGGTGACGGAGGCAAAGAAGGAGCGCTTTACCAGCAGTTTTAAGGTGCTGAAAGAAGAGGGCTATCTGCCTGTGACAAAGTTTTCTTTTTGGAAGGATGCGAAAGCGGCGGGATCAGGCGGCGGAGAAGCCGATGAAAAAGGGAAGGATGCATCAAGCGGCAAGACTTCCGGAGAGGGCGAAGCGGCGGAGGAAGGGTGTGATGAAGCACTCCTTGCGGCACTGGCGAAACTGAAAAAGGGAGATAAGATCAGTTATGCCGGTTTTTCCATAAAAGCCGGGGAGACAACGCCGCCCAAGCGCTATAATTCCGGCAGCATGATCCTGGCCATGGAGAATGCGGGACAGCTGATCGAGGATGAGGAGCTGCGCGCCCAGATCAAAGGCTCCGGTATCGGTACTTCCGCCACAAGGGCGGAGATTCTGAAAAAGCTTGTGAATATCAAGTATCTTACGCTGAACAAAAAGACGCAGATCATCACGCCCACTTTTTTGGGAGAGATTATTTATGAGGTGGTGGCAAGTGCCATGAAGCCTCTGCTCGATCCCAGGCTTACCGCGAGCTGGGAGAAGGGGCTGACACAGGTGTCGGAAGGAACGATTACTTCGGATGAATATATGCGGAAACTGGATGATTTTGTGACAAGGCGGACGAACCTGGTAAAGCAGGTCAGAAACCAGACGGCTCTGTATCCTGCTTTTGATAAGTTTGCGGGGTATTATAAGCAAAAGGGCGGTACGTGAACAAAGAATGTGTTTACAATGCACCTGAGGGCGGAGGAAAGAGAGCGGTTTGAATGCGGTTTTCCGGCATAGAATGGGAAACCGCGTCATAATTATATGATACCGGGGCAGAAAACACAGGATGCGGGATGTCCTGCAGTACCATAAATCTCAAAAGAAAGAAGGATGTAAGAGCATGGTAAAGATGGAACGGACAACGATCGCGGCGTTATACACAAAGGAGGAGACGATCGCGAAGGAACTTTTTGAGGGGCTGACATATCCCTGGGAAGCGCTGCCGCTGATCAGTGATTTTATTATCAGACTGGGGCGGAGCCTGCCGGAAGATAAGTATGAGCAGGTGAAGGAAAACGTCTGGATCGCGAAAACGGCAACTGTGTATCCAAGCGCTTACATAAACGGTCCCGCCATCATCGACGAGGAAGCGGAAGTGCGTCACTGTGCGTTTATCCGCGGCAATGCCATTGTCGGAAAAAAGGCGGTGGTGGGCAATTCCACGGAACTGAAAAATGTGGTGCTGTTCAATTGTGTGCAGGTGCCCCACTATAATTATGTGGGCGACAGTATTTTGGGCTATAAGGCGCATATGGGCGCGGGTTCCATCACTTCCAATGTAAAGAGTGACAAGACACTGGTTGTTGTGAAGGACGGGGAAGAACGGATCGAGACAGGGCTGAAAAAGTTCGGTGCCATGGTCGGCGACAATGTGGAAGTGGGCTGCAACAGCGTTTTAAATCCCGGCACGGTGGTTGGGAAGGAGACCAATATTTATCCCACATCCTGTGTCCGCGGGTATATACCGGCACGGAGTATTTTTAAGGGACCGGGAAATATTGCGGATAAGGTGTGAACTGCGGAAGAAAAACAGGCGGCGAAAAATAAATTCTGACAATATTTTCAAGTGGTACTGGATTTTTTGTCAGATATGTGCGAAAATAGAGAAAGCGGTTATAACAGGGGACAAGCGTGCCTCCTGTTACAAATAATATATATTATGGAAGGAGTTTTCACATGATAATCTATTCTAAAGAAGTTGAAGAAATGTGTACCGTGGCACAGGGTGTTCACCATGGCTGCGCTCCCATCCCGGAAGAGGCAAAATGGGTGCAGGCGAAAAAAGTGGAAGATATTTC
>JAAWOG010000080.1 GCA_022799355.1 Lachnospiraceae bacterium
CTCTCCATGCCATGCGCCCCTGTAACCATCTCCATTTTTCCAAGCACCATTTCCGGGTGGTCTGCGAAATACTGGTTCATCACGATACCGTCTTTTTCCATCAGATGCACCCAATCCGGTTCAACATCTAATACCCGATCACGCTTCTTTAGGAATAGAATGTCCGAAGTGACCTCCGTACCTGCATTTTCCTTAAAGGCTGTGTTCGGGAGCCTGACCGCCCCTAAAAGCTCCGCCCGCTGCGCAAGATATTTTCGCACTTCCGGGTTCTTTTTATCCATTGTCCCTTTACTCGTAATAAACGCGATTATTCCACCAATGCGCACCTTATCTAAAGATTTTGCAAAAAAATAATCGTGGATTAAAAAGTTATGCTTGTCATACTGCCTGTCAGACACTTTATATTGTCCGAAAGGTACATTTCCCACTGCCACGTCAAAAAAATCATTCGGATAATCCGTCTTTTCAAAGCCGGAGATAGTAATATCTGCTTTCGGATAAAGTTGTTTCGCGATTCTGCCCGTAAGGCTGTCAAGCTCTACTCCGTACAGCCTGCTCTCTTGCATCTTTTGGGGTAGGCAGCTATAAAAATTCCCAATGCCCATCGCTGGTTCTAAAATATTTCCTTTTTCAAACCCCATCCTGCTCAGGGTTTCATAAATGGTACGGATGATCACCGGACTTGTATAGTGGGCGTTTAAGGTACTCTCTCTTGCTGATGCATACTCCTCCGGAGATAAGAGACCTTTTAATTCCTGATATTCTCCTGCCCATGCGCTTTTGTTTTGATCAAAGGCATCAGCGAGCCCGCCCCAGCCTACATATTGCGATAAAATCCTTTGTTCCTCAGGCGTGGCCATACGATTTTCGCTTTCTATCTTTTCCAGCGTGCGAATTGCTTCTATATTTCTCCTGAATTTTTCTTTCGGAGAGAAGCCTGCGTTTGACACTGCTGCATCAGGGGCGGGAATATCTTCTGCGATATAGAAATTGGCGGCGTCATACCCGCCGACATCTATTGCTGTCCCTTCTGCCGTCACTTTCCCGTCCACTACCGGTTCGTCAAAGGACGGTTCTATATCTTCCGCTTCTCTGCTGTCGATATAGACTCCCTCCCTCTTCATCTTTTCCGGCTTGTTCCGTTCCCTCTCCACCTTATACTCCGTATAGGCTTTCTTCTCCTCTTCTGTTAGGTATCTATCCGCTTTTACGAGCTCTCTGATACGCTTTTCCACCACATTCCATTTTAAAAGAATTTTCGCATACGGGCTGATATAGCTGCCTTTTTTCAGTTCGATTCCTTTGCAATCATGCAAGCCATTACTATGATCTGAACCGGGTAAAGCATGAGATCCTCCACCTGTTCCGTATTCTCCTCTAAGGAAAGCAATACTTTCTTTCCTGTCATGTTCCTCCAAAAAATACCCATAGATACGAAACTTTCCATGATGAAAATTACTCCCCTCCTTCAGATTTTCATCTATCTCGTCCTGTGTAATAAAGCTTTCCTGCAACACTTCCACGTTGTCCTGTACCGGATACTCCTTTTTTTCTGCACTTAAATCAGCAATCTCCCTCAGAAGATACTCCGGCCTTTTCACATGCCGCCATCTTATCTGTTTTTCCCCGGTTTCAAACTGCTTTTTTATACGGGAAAGTTCCCCTGCAATAGTATTTCTCCCTTCCTGTGTGGATAAAATCTCACACAAGTTTTTGATGCTATCCGGATAATTATAAATTTTAATTGGTATGTTATCCGGCGTTTCCTCGACTCCCTCCCGAAAAAAGAAATAAAGGTCATTCGATACCCTCTTTCGTTCTAGCTCATCCACAAGAAATGCCTCATTTGTACCCATGTAAGAACCATTCTCTACCATGGATCTAATAATGCCCTCTATATCCCGCCAGTTCATTGCTGTAATCTGATTTTCCTGTGCAGACATGCCATAGCCGATACTCATGCCGGATTCATTGAACCAAACGGAAATAGGATTGTAACCGAAGTCAAAGCCTTTCCCGGTAATTCCATATTCATTTTTCAGAAACTCTGCCATTTCCTCCGGCGTTTTCCTCTGCAGGTATTTTGCATAAATACGACTCCTGCTGTTCTCCCGACCGCCTCCTGTGCGTAAAATGGCTTCAAGCTGCTCCTGCGGCAGAGAAAAAGCGGTGGGCATGGTATATCTTTTTCCTGCCTGCGCTGCCTCAATCGTACCAATCTGTTCTTCTATTGCAGGGAATAAACTAAGCTGCTCGTATGTTTCAATTTTTTCTGTTTCTTTCCACCAAAGTGTCTGCTCTTTATCCTGATATCCATGTCTCTCCGCTTCGGGTAGAAAAAAGCCGGATAATGCATCTTCCCCATTACCCGGCTCCGTTAATCCTCTGTGTTCAGTTTCTTCTTCCCTTATAGGCTGTATACCAGCTCCTTCAGCACGATCTCCTCTGCCGAGTTCCTGATGTTGTTCATCAGCCCTACCCATTTCATCTGGTCGACTGCTTTCAATTCCTCTGTCACGCCTTCTGCTTTCGCCATCTGTGCCATCAATAGTTCCATCCTCTCCTCTGCCTGCTCCTGCACTTCCAGACAGTGTTTTTTCAGATTTCCGGAGAGCACCATTCCCTGATAAATCCCGCCCCTGTGTTCTTTCAGGTATCTGCGCCGCATCAGACCGTATTTTGTCAGCCTCCCCTCCGGTTCCTCGTCCGGAATCAGGTTCGGAATCAGATAATCCCCGTTCTTTTCGTATGTTAATTCCATTTTCATTGACCTCCCTTTTCTTGATATTCCCCATGTCACTTTTGCGCTTTAAAGCATTATAGTGCATATGTACTTCTTTTTCAACAGTTTTTTCTTCTTTATCGGAAGAAATTTTTTGCCGCCCCGTAGCCGCCATTTTCATTATTTCTTCCCATTGCTTTTCCCTCTCAGCCTCCCTTTCAAACTGTCTGACTGTCTTTCCTATTTCCAGCAGGATTGGCCTGCAGATCTCCGTTGTAGCGTTCCCAACAACCGATAATGCTCTCAACGTATTAAACTCATGAAGGTGATCAAAATCAAATTCTTCCTGCCATTCCTCCGTCTTGATACCACACCGGGAGAGTATCGTATAGGCTATACTGGAGGATACTGTTTTGTGTAGGTACATTTTCAGATTCAGCTCATCCAGCTCTTCTAACAGGCTTTCCTCTTTTGCATACAGGAGTTCCTGCAGGAGATCCTCATCATATTCCGCCGTTATCTTTTCCGCCATCTCTATGATCCGGTCCTCAAAAAGTGACTCTCTGTTTGTTCCACCGTACATTTTATCGAGAACATTTAACACAGGCTCTTTATGCTCCTCGTTAAATCTCCAAAGATAAGGAAGCCGCCCGATCTGCCTTGCTTGATGCACATCAGCTATGTCAAAGACATAACGTAGCCCCGGCCTCTCCCTTTCCGGATTCGGGAGAGCGATACCTTTTGCTCCTCTGTTTACCCAGCAGTTCATATCTCTATTCCATTCCTCCAGAGATGCGCAAGCCGCAGCATCAGGCCTTTGGGCAAATATAGTCATCTGCTCACTAAACGAATAATTATATATTCTTCCTGCCATGTCCAGATATTTCATCCACCTTTTACGATCCCTTGTTACACGCCCTGCCATATATGATGCAAGCTGTGATATCATCTTGTATTTTGTTTTCATCTATTCCTCCGTCTGAACCTCCTCCCATTCCCCAGACACTAATCTGTATATATCCCGGCCTTATATAACTTATGGCTGCACACTCTGGGAACTTCCCTATACTCATCAAGGAGACCGCCTTATGAGCAGTCTCCTTTCCGTTTTACTGCTCCGTCCAAGACAGTCGGATGTTTAATTTAGCTTCCTCATTTGTAAACTGAACCATGATCTTCCCTTTTCCCGGAAAACTTTTTAAAATGGCAAACAGCTTTTCTTCGTCTGCCTTTAAATGGATTGTTTTCGGTGTATAATCATTCTGTGTATAGAATATCGTTATTTTCGTACCAATCGGCAGATAAGTCATAGCTTCACTCTTTTGTAGTTCAGCAATACATTCCTCTATGCTGCCCGTTCTGTTGATAACGTCCTGTACGGTCTCTGTCATATCTTCGGGTGCATCCACGATAAGATGCCTGTTCACTTCTTTTGTTAGTATTCCGTGAAACCCCCTCCTTTTTTTTCTGAAAAATATTCTGTCGGCCAATAATTTTATCTGCGAGCCGCTCTCCGTCATCCCACACAGTAAAATCAGCAAAACTATGCAGACCAATCCTATAGCTGCTGTAATAAACAATTTCGTATATACTTCATCTCCGGTTTTGACCGGTTCCGTTTTTCTTATGGAAGTTCTTTCATCCGGCCAATCTGCCAAATCTTGTTTATTCTCTATGGCATCCGATCCTGAATTATCAGTTATCCATGGCATCTGATGAGTGCTCCCTGGTTTCTTTGTCCCTGTATCTTTGATAGATATATTGATATTTATATCAGATTCTTTGTCTTTACCGTTGGCATCGTCGCTCACATCTTTATTCGTTTCATCCTCTTTATCTGATGGCTCATTTCCGGATGTCGTTTCATCCTTTTTGTCCGATGGATCATTTCCGGATGTCGTCTCATCCTTCTTATCCGATGGATTATTACCAGATACGCCTTCTTCCGGATCTTTCTCTGTGCTGTCCCCGCCATCACCTGTTTTCTTCGGTATGCCGGTTATGTGGACCGTACATTCATACTCTCTTCCGCTTTCTTTCTCCGTGACACATATCTCATTATCACCATCTTTTATGATTACAGAATCTTTTTTATCCAACTCATACTGTTCAACCCTTTTCGTCAGATCAGGGAAATTATTTTCTATATTTCCCGCCTTATCCTCTATAGTATGTGTAAAATATACCTCAAGTTCCTTCAGCTCCGTTCCTGCTTCCAGTTTCTCCGGAGGCTGCCAGACAATTATGCCGTCAATATAGCTGCCGAAAATATCCGCCGTGATCGTAAGTCCTGTGCTGATCTGTTCTACCAAAATCTCATTGCTGCCCCTCTCGAGATAGTCTTTAGAGAACCGGATATCCTCTTCACCAATCGCTGCGTTCTCGTCCCATATCATTTCTATCAGCTTGTCATTTTCATCAAACACCTGATACACCGGATATACCGTTATGGTTTCTGTGCTGACAGGAGTTCCCTCCATCATATTTCCCTCATAACTTATCTGGATTCCCGTCTGCGTTTTTCTTCTGTATAATGCGGTATAGGTTATGTTTTCTGTCAGTATATCCGTTTCACCCAACACTGGCGACCAGCAGTGGAATGTATAAGAGCTAAGTCCTTCATCCGCCCTCTGGGGGACAGGTGCAAGCGGCGATATCAATGTGCCGTGCGCCATTTCTCTCTGCGCAAGAATACTGCCGTTATAATTTTTGAATATCACGGTATGTTTATTTTCTACGGTCGAATACTGTGCCGTATACTCCGCCTCTCCTGTTACAGTCGCATCAGTCGTCAGCTCCGGCATCCAGCCTGTAAACGTATATATGGTAGCGCCGTCTGCCTCCCTGAATGGCGATGGTGCCTTATCCGAGATTGTATCGCCATAGGAAAGCTGCATCTCTTTCAATGTTTTCCCGTCATAATCTTTGAAAATAACGGTATATTCCTTTGCCGTGGAGGCATACTGCGGTGTGTATTCGACACCTCCGGTTACTTTTGTTTCACTTGTGATCTCCGGCGACCAGCCGGTAAATGTGTAAGTATGTCCCTCATCCTCGTAGTTACCCACAGCCGGTGCTTTATCAAGAACCGTATCCCCGTGCTCCAGAACCAGTTCCTTCAGGATGTTCCCTGCATGGTCTTTAAATACTACTTTCGATGTGAATGCAACTTCCCTGTTGTCACCCGCCCAGTTATACTGTATTGCGGCTTCGCTGTCCGTCTCTACATTTGTTTTTACTGCATTCAGTACAAAAAACGCCCGAATCCCAATCCTCATAACGCTTCTGCCGATCGAAACATCTTTCAACACTCTGTTATCATTAAAACAGCCGTTCCCTATCTGCATCACATGATCTGGGATCTCCACACGCTCCAACACATGCGCTCCGTCAAAAGCATAGTTTCCTATCGTCTGCAGGCCTTTTCCCAATGTAAGGCTGGAGAGGCTGTTGCAGCTTTTAAATGCCTCTACGCCTATGGATGTTACACTGTCAGGAATCACCAGCGTTTTCAGTTTCTTACACTGGCAAAAAGCCATCTGTCCTATTGTCTCTACTGTACTTCCAAGCTCAATCACTTCTGTATTATCACATAAATAAAATGCCGATCTTTCTACTGTCTTTACGCCGTCCGAAATGATGATCTCCGAAGCCCCCGTATTGTGAAAAGCTCCGGAACCGATTGTTTCTATGTTGCCGGGTATTATCAGCGTTTTTACCCCTTTGAGATTTTGAAACGCATAGCTGCTGATTTCGGACAGGCCGGCTCCTATCGAAAGACTTTCAGCATCACAGCACCCTGCAAACGCATATTCCCCGATCTCTTTCACATTGTCCGGTATGGCTATTGTACTCAGTTTATTTCCCTGAAATGCATAGCTCCCAATCGCTTCCACACCAACCGGTATGTCTACGGAATACAGGTTTCCCGTTGTCCGGTTGGTACTGTCCTGTACACAGAAAGCATAACTGCCAACTGTTTTTAAACTGCCCGGAAATGCTACGTTGCCGAGTTCAGGATGATAGCTGAATGCATACGATCCTATTGTAGTAATCCCCTCTCCAATAATGGCAGCACTTATCGTTTCGCCTGACCATGGGACATCAGTTTTGGCATTCCATTCTGTCATCACTCCGCTTCCCACAAAAAGCAGTGTATCGTCTGCTTCGTAATAATATGCCGTGATATTCTCTCCGGCAGTATATGTCCTGTCTGCCGCAGATATATCATAACCATCCGATTTCAACAAAAGAGGCTGCAGAAGATCTTCCACAGTCTTATCTGCTTCTGTGTTCGGCTCCTTGCCGGGTTCTTTATCCTCATTTATATCCGGTTTACCTTCCCCTGCCTCGGTTTTCTCTGCCCCAGTTTCGCCGAATTCCCCAGTATTATCATTTCCAGAAACATTATTTCCGGAGACTGTCAGATTGTAAGCATCTGTATCCTCTGCAAATACACTTCCGGCATTTGCCGCCAGAAGTATCATGCACAAAAATCCTGTCAGTAGTCTTCTCCATTTCATTTTTATATTCACTTGTCTTCCTCCTTTACAAAAAAATAAAGCGCATAGATTTTTCTATACGCTCTGACGCTGTGTTCTATTTTTTATTGTAATCATGGTAATAATGTTCTGACAAATTAAAGGCTCATTAAACTCATGTTATACATCGATAAGAACTATTTTACATAAGCAATTTATTATTATATATCAGTAAAACTATTAAAATAGCTAACTAATGACTTTCTTAATAATTCTCTTTTCTCGTTATATTCCTTTAAAATAGCATCGAATTTTAATGCATATACCTTTTTTTTGTCTTCATTTTCCGAATAACTCATTAAAAACCTGCAAGGTAAAGATAAATAATAACTAGATTCACCATATATTTTATATATCTCTTTAATCACTTCCTCAAAGATACTATCAGGTGACTGATATCTTAATCCTCCGCCATTTATCTTAATTTCACGTATAATTGCACCTAACAACATCTTACTTTTAACAATCTGCATTGTGTCCAATAACTCGTTATTATACAAATCCTTCAAAGATTTATTAATATAATTTAACGCTGATGGATAATCTTTCTCATGGTAAAAATAGTATGCGCATACATACCATGTATGTCCCATGATAAGCGAAAACCCTTCTGGCAGATTCTGTTTGCTTTTAACTATATTTACTATTTTCTCTGCTTCATAACTTTTGCCCAAAGCTAAATTGATTTCTGCTTGAACATTAAGTGTATTACAATAATCTTTATTACAAATATCGACAGTCTGAAAACGCAATAAACTGGCTTGATCAATAAACCCACTTGCAATATCATAAAGCCCAATATCACGTGCCAAAAGTCCAATATTGAATAAAACAGTTGCCCAGGAAGCAACCATATCTCTGGATATTTGTTTATCTTCATACCTGATTTTTGCAAATTGCTCTTTAATTTTAGCCGTTTCTAAATAAATTCTACCTGCTTCAAAGGGATCTATTTCTTTGCAAATTAAAGCATATAGATCACATGAACGAGCATAAAGCTGAAGGTTTTCATTGTATTCTCTTTTTAACTCTATATCTCTCGATATAGCTTTCAGCGCATCCTCTGTATTGCCATTATACGCAAGTACCAATGAAAGATTATAATAACACTTTGCTAAAAACAGCATCTCTTTAATGTCATTGGAATTATTGTTTTCTATCAGTTGCACGGCTTTTTCTAAATACAATATCCCATTCTGCAAATCCTTAAAATAGTGAGAAAACCCTCCTAAAGAATTCAGCAATCGCGTTCTTATTGTATACTCAAGCATAGGACCAGCATTTTCTTCTAATTGTTTAGCCATCATATATATTGGATAAATATCAGCAAAACTCATGCCATTCTTATACTGAAGTTTTGAAAGCAAATCAGCAGCAAAATTATTCATCTCCTCTTTTGACAATTGAAAAATCCATTCACTATTAAATTCACTTAAATTGCTCAAATTATTTTTTAAAGACCATCTTTTCTTAAGCAATTCAACTACTGATTCTTCCTCCAATACCTTTTTAGAAAATAGCTCCTCAAACCGTTTCTTGATATGTTCCTTATTTTGAAATAATCCTGTATCTATATAATTACTAAACAGCTTTAACAAGGCACTATAATAAGTATCATTTTCAGTAATTTGCAAATTCATACGGATATTTGCTACATATTCTACAGCCGTAGGAGCATATGTATCATCCAACAAATCTGGTATTTCAACAGCAATATCATAATAGCTTTGCTTGAGTATTCCATAGAGGGTATTAGTAATCAAATTTTTCACATCAAACTCTACTATTTTATCCAAAATTATCTCTTTGGCTACTTCCAAAAAAGTATTATCTACCGCTAAATAACTAAGCAATTTCCCTACTGCTTCAAAATCTCCTTCTGGATAATAAATAGGTTCAATTCCCATTTTAATCAATTGCCGTGAACGCATAAGTTGGGCTTTTTTCTCCTTACTCCAAGGCAAAATTGCATAATGTGATATTCGCTCATATTTTTTAACACATTCGCACAGGATCTCCAAGGTTCTGTCAATCCCCAAACTACACCCAACAAACAATATTTTTTTCCCGGAAAACAATTTTTCCAAATATTCAGGTAAGGGCCTTTTCTCTTTACACCCCTTCTTACCATAAAAATCGTCATATTGTTCTGTCGTCAGTATAAAAGATGTTGTTTCCTCAATTGAACCATGAAGTTTTAATAAACATTTTGCGTTAATTTGTATTGCTTCATCTATTTGTCCTTTGAGGCATGGGAGCAGGGGTTTCAATTGACGAGTATTTGCATTCTGTTTTGCAGCCGTTTCCAAAATAGTATCATAATTTGTTGTCACAACGAGGTCTGAAAATGATGAAAGCAATATATATGGTAGCTTTGTTAATCTAATTGGTGTCTTATTAAATATATCACGTATTTTTTTCATGACTAAATGTGGATTTTCCGTTACTTCAATAATCCTATCCGCATATTTAAAATAGTCCTTCTTTTCATGATATATTTTAATTTCATCTTCTGCTAAAAATTCTTTTGCAATTTCATCCAATAATCCACTCCAAGAAAAAAGCCCACAATCAATAGAAATTCCAGCTCCAATAAAGGGTACAATGTCCCTTCTGTGTTCTTGGATAAATCTTAGTTTTGTATCGTTGCCTTGAAAAGTTATCAATTCACGCAAACCCATTCCCATAAGCATTCATCTCCATCATGTTATTTAGCAAATAATTATAGGTAACAACCAACACCAATTTTATTTTACAACTTTAATGTATCCCAACCTATGAGGAATTCTTTTCTGACACATATAATTTCATCATAAAAGATTTTAGCAAAATCGGTGACGATATGATATCCAAAGAAAAAAAGATTACAAGGTTGTGTCTGTTATAGCATTTTTCATCAACATGATCCTGAATCATTTGTCGCGTATCAGTTAACAATTTTTTCGGAAAATTTTTAAATTCATTTATTAGTGTTTCTTTCATGCCACTCATAACAGCACTTCTTTCATATAAATAATGATAATTTGTATCATCATTATAATACCACAACCACCCTTATATTGTCATTTATTCCTTTTTTCTGCCGGTGAATTTCTTCTTTGGGAACTCCACAATAAATTTGAATCGGACACCGCTTTTCTCTGCTCCGTCTTTGGTGTAATGGTATTCTTCTGTCCCGTTGGGGATGATATAGGCATCGTAAAATTTTCCGGTTTTGCTCTTCAATTCTTTCAGCAGGATCTTCTTCCCGGCAAGTAAATCTTTTATCTGCCCATCTATGAGCGTAACGCCCATGGCACGGTTTACAGTCATGCCGCATTTCTTTTCGCAGTAAGCACCGTACTTCCCTTTGACAATCTGGCTCCCACAGTTCGGGCAGATTCCCACCACCTCCTGTTTCGGTGCAAACATTTTTACCTTTTCCGCATCGGCTTCCTGATGCGTCCGGACAAGTTCTGTTATCATATCTGTAATGTTTGCCATGAAATGTTCCATCGGAATCTCCCCCTTTGATACCAGTGTCAAGGCATTTTCCCACTCCGCTGTAAGTTTAGGGGACTTTATCATATCCGGTATCACCCTGATCAGCCGTAACCCATCTTCTGTCGGTATCAGCCTGCAGGCCGCCTTTTCACCTTTCGCAGCTTTTTCGCGCTTCAAATATCCGTCCTTTACCAGTTTTTCAATAATATCGGCCCGTGTCGCAGGCGTACCCAAGCCTTTCCTCTCCACATCATCACCCATATCCTCCGATCCGGCATGTTCCATCGCTGACAGCAGACTGTCCTCCGTATAGCGCAGTGGTGGTTTTGTCTCCTGTTCGCTTACTTTTGTTTCAACATTTTTTAATTCCTGCCCTTCCGTGATCTCCGGCAATTCTTTTTCCATATCTTCCTGCTCTTCCTTTCTTTCTACAGGCTTTCTGAAAAGTTTTTCTATTACTTTCCAGCCATTATTCAGGACACATTTCCCGGATGTGGTAAACATATACTGCTCGCACAGGATTTCCGTCTTTACCGTTTCATATTCATGCTGGTTCCCCGTAGCGCACAGCAGCCTTCCCGCAATCAGCGCCAGAACTTCATACTCTGCTTTCTGCAGAACCGAAAGGTCGATATTTCCCAGTTCGACCGTCGGAATAACTGCATGGTGGTCAGTCACCTTTTTGCTGTTGCATACCCTTTTGATATCCGGGGAATATACCACCTCCCTTTTAAGCAGTCCTGAATCAAATACTGCCTTTATCACATTTTCCGCTGTCTGTGCCATGTCGTCAGATAAGTACCTGCTGTCCGTTCCGGGATAGGTGACCAGCTTTTTTTCATAGAGGCTCTGGGTATATTCCAGTGTCTGTTTTGCCGTAAACCCGAGCAGACGGTTGGCGTCCCTCTGCAGCGTTGTCAGGTCATAAAGTTTCGGTGGTGAGATGCTCTTTTTTTCTTTTTTCACGGAAGTAATAAACGCCGGTTTATTTCGGCAGTCTTCCGCGATTTTCTCTGCCTCTTTCTTATCGACAATCTTTTCTGTCACCGCATCGATTCCGTCTGTCAGAATATGTACCGCATAATATTTCTCTTTTTTGAAATTCTGAATCTTATCTTCCCTGTCCGCCAGCATGGCAAGGGTAGGCGTCTGTACCCTGCCCGCTTTCAAAATCCCTCCTCTGTAAAGTACTGTGAAAAGCCTTGTCGCATTTAAAGCATTTTTTCATTTGCCCGCCTGTTGAATAAGAACAGGGCAAACTTGATGGACGGATCAAAATAATTGATCAGCCTGCTGTATTCCATCAGGATATCGCCCTGGTCCTCTGTTTCCAGCAGGTCATAGTTGATATCAAAAAATTCCACCATCTTTGTGTAATAGTTTTTTGTCACCTGACAGATGCCGTCGCGGAACATCTTTTCAAAGGTAATGCTTTTCTGTGCGGTATCCGGCACCGCCTGTTCCCTACCCTTTCCGGCAAGAATGCACCTTAACTCTTTTAACCGCCTGTATTCCGCATAAGTAATCCTCCCCTTTTCTTTCTCTCTTTTATTTCCGTGCAGTTCTTTTTCTTCTCCTGCTTCCTGCTTTTTCTTCAAGCTGCTGCACCTCCTTCCTGATCTTTTCCTGTTCTTCCAGCTTCCTGTAAAGATTCTCCGAGCGGTACGGCCTTATCCCCGGCACGAGGAATTTCTGCCGTACCATAAGATACAGTATCTTCTCCGCCGGGAAGCCGTGCTTTTCGTACATCGCCAAAAAGAAAAACGGCAGCATGATCGCTACCATCATCAGGGACGATGCCTGTGTGCCCAGAAAATCTTTTGTAAAAATATAAAAGGGAATCCCCACCGCACCGGCGCTCCCAAAACAGATCAGCTGGCGCTTTGTCAGGTTGAGCGCTACTTTTGTCTTGATGCGGCTCAAATCCTTCGGCACTGGTACTGATATTGCCATATATATTTGTGCCGGGACATCTGCCCCGGCACCTCCTCCTTTCTGAATATTTTGCTATTTCCGGCAGCACTGCCGCCATGTAAAATCCGGCCTGCTGTACGCTTTCTATCCATATCCCGCCTCCAGCATCCTCTCTTTTGATGCCCGGAACCACTTCTTTTCTATTTCCACGCCCACAAACCGTCTGCCTGCCCTGATGCATGCCTCCCCTGTTGCGCCGCTCCCCATAAACGGATCGAAGCACACCTCATCCTCCAGCGTGGAACATTCCACCAGATGCTTTATCATGGGCACCGGTTTCTCTGTGGGATGGCGTTTATCTTCTCCCCTCGGCATCCTTGCCTCGATAACTGTCGATCCTGTAAAGTGCACTTTCCTGTACCTGCCTTTCCGATACATCAGGATAAACTCCGCGCGTTTTGGGTAATAGGACGAGGGCACCGTCATTTTTTTATCCAGAACCAGCAGCTCGCAAAACCGAAAGCCGCTGTCCAGACAGGTTTCATTGATCCGGAACAGGTTCCGGTCGTTGCTCATCACATAAAAATACCTTTCCTCCCGCAGTATCCGGTAGATTTCCGGTATCCATGCGGCAAACTCAATCTGTTTTGTCCGGAACCCGCCGTTTTTGAATATATCGCCGCCCCGGTAAAGGAGCCTCCCCCGTTTCATGCCCCCGCTTACTAATTCATAGGGCGGATCGGTAAATACAAGGTCTATGCTGTTATCTTCCATGCTTCCCGCAAAATGAAGGAAGTCATCATGGATCAGCTCCACTTTCCCTGCGCCATATATCGCTGCAGCCTCTTTTTCCATTCCGTTTCCACCTCCTCCCCGCACAGTTTCTATCTGTCAGTGTGCGTTCAGGACCGATTTTGCCAGCGATCCCGTCCGGAAAAGGCTGAAGCACAGGACTACCGTGTATGCCATGACCGACCATAAGGCGCTGTGCAGGTTCCCTGCCACTGCCACGCCGGATACCAGCACGGAATAAATCGCGACGCAGATCATGATAAAAAATCCCTGGAATGCAAGGGCGGCAAGCCCTTTGATATAGTTGCTGCCGATGCTGCCCCACTCCCGATTGCTTAAAGTTGCAAAGGGAACCGGCGCCACGGAAATATACAGATAGATCTCTATCATGCGCCCGTACAGGATAACGGTGATCAGGACGGACATGATCTTCATACATAAACTGACAATCATGGTCTCTATCCCAAGCCCGATCAGCTCCCCGATTCCCATCATGTCTATCTGGCTGTTGAAAATAGTGGTAAGGGTTGTTTCCACATCCAGATTCGTAGAGCCGGATATGATGCCTGCCGCATTCGTCACGATGTGGTTGCCCACATCGAAAATCGCCATCGTAATATCAAACGTATAGCTGACAAGCAGCACCGCCACACATGCTTTGATGAGATAACGGAAGAAAAACTCGCTTCCCATGTCATGCATGTTGTTCTTGTCCATCACCATCGTCACCAGTTCATAACACAGTACCGCGCTGATGATCATGCCTGCTATCGGGATCATAACAGTTTCCGACAGGTTCTCGATCATGGAAAATACGCTGGCATTCCATGTGCCGGGCGTCCGCCCGACTTCCCCCGCGATAGTACCGACTTTATCGTTTACGTCCGTAAACATCGTAGAAAGGTTGTCGAGCACCCAGCCCTGCAGCATTTCTTTGATGAATTCCGTGATCTTTTCAATAACGCTGCCCATGATTATGAAAACAGGCTTGTGAGCTGCGGGATTACCGTCTGCGCCACAATCACAATGCCTCCTCCTGCCATCAACTGTTTTATCCCCAATTAGGTGTAAAAACTCTGCTCGATGGCGGGCGGCGGCGTACAAAAAATCTATATGGTGTTGTTAAGAGAACCGTCCCGGCGG
>JAAWOG010000081.1 GCA_022799355.1 Lachnospiraceae bacterium
CCGAAAGCTCTTTCCGGTGGTCAGAGACAGCGTGTGGCTATGGGACGTGCTATCGTTCGTAAACCGAAAGTATTCCTGATGGATGAGCCGTTATCCAACTTAGATGCAAAGCTTCGTGTGCAGATGCGTATAGAGATTGCTAAACTGCATCAGAATCTGGGTACAACCATCATCTACGTTACACATGACCAGACAGAGGCTATGACTCTTGGTACAAGAATCGTTGTTATGAAGGCAGGTATCGTACAGCAGGTAGATACACCTCAGAATCTGTATGAGAAACCCGCTAACCTGTTCGTTGCAGGCTTCATGGGTTCTCCTCAGATGAACTTCCTGGATGCAACCGTTAAGGTAAACGGCGATGTGGCAAGCCTTGAAGTAGCAGGTCAGAGCATTCCTCTGCCGGCAGCGAAATCCAAAGCCCTGATCGACGGCGGTTATAACGGAAAGACCGTAGTATTCGGTATTCGTCCTGAGGATGTATATGATTCCGAAGAGTTCCTTGCAAAGGCACCGACAACCTTCACATCCAATGTTAAGGTATACGAGCTGCTCGGCGCTGAAGTTTATCTGTACTTTGATGTGGATCAGTTCCCGATCACAGCAAGGGTAGATTCCAGAACAAAAGCAAGGCCCGGCGATCCTATCAAATTTGCGTTTGACGTTGATAAGATCCATGTATTTGATAAAGAAACAGAAGTTACTATCTGTAACTAAGCCGCCGTTTTGCAGGCAGCATTAATTAAAATTTTAGGGGGGTGCCCATCGCATCCCCCTTTTGGGCATTTTAAAATACCTGTAAATATACCACAGAAAGAAAGGGAAGCGCATGATTTCAAACCAGATTATTCAGAACAGCATTGAGGAGTTAAAGACTATTACGAAAGTTGATTTTGGCGTATTTGATTTAAACGGGAACTGCATGGCATCGACCTTTGAGACAACGGAAGAGGAAAAAAAGCTGGTGGTGAATTTCGTGGCTTCTCCGGCGGATTCTCAGGTAATCGGTGCCCATCATCTTTTAAAAGTTGTGGATGAAGAGGAAGTTAATTATATTCTGGATGCAAGAGGGCTCGGAGATGATGCCTATATGATCGGAAAGGTTGCGGTCTGTCAGCTTCAGAACCTGATGATTGCTTATAAAGAGCGCTTTGACAGAAACAATTTTTTCCAGAACCTGATTCTGGACAATCTGCTCCTGGTGGATATTTACAACCGGGCGAAGCGGCTTCACATTACGGACCAGCAGGATCGGGTGGTTTACATAGTGGAATCTGATAATCAGGATGAACTGTCGGTGAGCGAGCTGATGAAAGGGATGTTTTCCTCCCAGAACGGCGATTATGTGACAACTGTGGATGAGGACAGCGTTATCCTGATCAAGGCGTTAGATGGTGAGGTGGGCGAAGAAGGGCTTGAACGTATTGCCAGAACCATTATGGATATGATTAATGCGGAGGCGATGATCAATGTCCGCGTGGCATTCGGAACAATGGTACATGAACTGAAGGATGTATCAAAGTCCTATAAGGAAGCAAAGATGGCCTCTGATGTGGGGCGTATCTTCTACCAGGAAAAGCAGATCATTTCGTACAGGCTTCTGGGTATCGGCAGGCTGATCTACCAGCTTCCGATCAACCTTTGCAGGATGTATATCCATGAGATCTTTGGTGAGACAATGCCGGACGAGATTGATGATGAGACGCTGGTGACCGTTGAGAAGTTTTTTGAAAACAATCTGAATGTCTCGGAAACATCAAGACAGCTCTTTATCCACAGAAATACGCTGGTCTACAGGATCGAAAAACTGCAAAAGGCAACAGGGCTGGATATCAGGGTATTTGATGATGCGCTGACGTTAAAGATCGCCCTGATGGTAGTCAGTTATATGAATTATCTGGAAGGAAGAAAATCCTGACGGAAGTCATAAAAAACCCCGTTTTCTCATAAGATGGTCAATAGGAAGCATATAAAAAGACTGTCTAAAGGAGGAAACGGGGTTGTATTATGATAAAAGGATCAGATATATCAGTTATTACGAGAGCGGCATAAAATTACAGAATGCCGGTTATGTGAAATTTCAGGTGAGGGACAGCCTCTGCCAGATGATAATCTATATGAAAGGTCCGCGGATGATGGGAAGCGGAGAGGCGAAGGTGTATCTGCTTTCTGAGAACCAGGAGAAAAAGGAGGAGGACGGTTTCTACTCCGGGGGCAGGAAAAACAATCTGCGGAAACATATTCTGGGAAATCTGAACATACGAAACGGGCAGGGGTACTGCGCGGTGCGGTTGGATGCGGAAAACATGGCGGGTTCCGGATTACGGTATGATGAAATCTGCGGTATGAAAATTGAACTGAATGAATTTCGGTATCTGGAATCCCAGTGGACAGTGACAAATTTTATGCCCGCTCCCCGGCAGGAAAAAGGGAATGCGGGAGCAGGCTTTAAGCTGAATCAGACACAGAACAGAACTGTTAACGGAAATATACAGGATAGAAGCCGGTGGAATAATAGACAGGGAGAGGGGCTGTATTCGGGCTCGGAGGAGAAGCCGGTGGAAGTCAGTTTGATTGTGACACCGGTGTCGGAAAACTTGAAGGTCGAAAAGCTTGTACAGGAAACACCAAAGAGTGCTGAAACGGAAGATATTACCGTGGAGATGTTCCGGGAGGGGAAGAAAGAAGAGTCTGATAAGAGAGAAATGCCGGCGGAGGAAAAGATAATGCCGGTTGTGGAAGAACTGCGGGAGATCGAAGAGGAAGAGGCGGAAGAACTGACGGAAGCAACTGTGGAAGCGGCACAGGATGAAAGAATGGACGGTGATACCGGGCGGGCATTTTCCGAGGAGGAATCCATGCAGGAATTGCTGGAGAGAGAGGTAAGAAAGGAAAGGGAGGCGGAGGAAATACCGCTTGCCGAGCGGGAACTGCAGCCGGATAAGTGGGAACAGCTTAAAAAAAACTATCCCATAGTACATCCGATTCGTGAGGAAGAAGAATATCTGAAGATCTCTCCGCGGGATTTCGTAATCTTTACGGAGAAGTATCAGGAATTGGTACATAACAGCTTTTTGCTGCACGGCTACTATAATTATAAACATCTGATCCTTGGGAAAAAGGAGAGGGATGGGAAAATAGTGTATTATCTGGGGGTGCCCGGGACTTTTCATGAGAGGGAAAAGACGGTTGCGGTTATGTTTGGGTTTGAAGCCTTTGACGGAAAAAGAGAACCGGCGGAAAATGGAGACTTTGGGTATTATCTGAGGAGAGTGGAGATATAGCCGCGTTGAGGGAAGGGAAAAAGAACATGGAGCGAAATGACTGAAAAAGCAACTGCACCGGGCAGCCTGCTGTACGTTACCTCGGCAGCCTGCTCCGCCAGACTTCCTCACGTCACATGAAAGGTTCCGCTTAGTGCTGCTTTGTTCCCAACCTGACACGGTTCACAGATTTCCATTGCGTAAGATCCGGCTTCATTGCCACTTACCAAGGGCAGCTACAACAGGCTGCCCGATGCAGTTATGGATTACAGTATAGGGGGTTTTGACGGAAAAGTCAAGAGGCAGAATTTGAAGAAAAATTTTGCCTTTTATTTTGGAAACATATAAAATATGTCATTATGGATATAATACTATGATACTTCAATAAATGTTGAAATTAAATTGAAGTGATATTGAAGTTGACATTGAAGCTGTATTGAAGTAATATTGAACCAGTAAAAATAAAATATGATCCGGAGGGTATATATATGTTTCTGGAAGAACTGATAGAGGATATACAGCTTGAAAATGACAGATTTGAATGTAAGGGCAGGCTGAACAGAGATGATATAGTGAGTTGGCTTAAAACGATAGCAGGTTTTGCAAATGCAAACGGAGGAGATTTTTATATAGGAGTGGAAGACAAAACTAATAAACTGATTGGCTTTGATCGAACGGAAGCAGATAATGAACGTAATTATTTCAATAATCAGGTAAACGAACATTTGGTTCCGCGCCCTCAGATGAAACTGTCATTTATACGCTATGAGATAAAAGGGAAGGAACGGTTTGTTATCGAGGTACGGATTTTGGAATCGGTGATCAAACCGGTTATTTTGAAATATAAAAATATTCCGTCTATTTTTATGAGAAGAGATGGTTTTACGAACGGGGCAACATATGAAGAGATCATCGAAATGGGGGTGAAAAGCAGAAATACACAATATGATATCCTGACTTCGGATGTTCGGTATGAAGCTGAAAATTTTAAAGTGCTGCGTGAGTTTTATTCTTCTCATAATAACGGAAAAGAGTTGACGGAAAAAGCGCTGCAGTCATTGGGATTCTATGATGAAGACGGAATGCTCGCAAACGGAGCGGTATTGTTTGGAGATAACTATAATGGGAGAAAAACGGAGGTGCAGTGTTCCGTATTCTCCGGATTTAACAGAGGAAGTGAAAGGATCGTGACGATCAATCGCTTTAGTGGAAATATTCTTTTATCCATAAATTATGTCATGGAGTTTGTTGATCAGAGAATGAACCATTCCATGATCAAACTGGGAGATACAAGGAAGAATATTGACGCATTTCCGCGGAGAGCATTGTTTGAAGGGGTGATCAATGCGGTGGCACACAGAGATTATTTTCTGGATGGGACACAGATACAGGTAGATATGTTTAAGGACAGATTGGAGATTTCTTCACCCGGGGGATTTTACAGGGGGGAAAAGATTGGAAAGACATATGACTTAAGTGGAATTATTTCAAAGAGAAGAAATGAATTAATAGCCGGAATTTTAGTAAGCTGCAATGTTATGGAAGCGGCAGGAACAGGATTTGATAAGATAATGGAGGAATATATGGGGATGGAAGGCTCTCACCGCCCTTACATTTTTTCCGCATCAGATCATTTTACGCTAGTTTTGCCGGACTTAACCTGTGAGGACGGAGTGGTGGATAACAGGCTGCCGTTGTTGGAGTTTGTACCGGCGCCCGGAGGAACGGACTATGATCATAAGATATTGTCATTTTGTTATTATTATGCGCACAAGGCGGCTGAAATAGCGGAACATCTTGATATAAGCGACTCGACATATCTGCGAAAACAGGTACTGGAACATCTTGTGGAAGAGAAGTATCTGATAAAGGATAAACTTTCGAGGGCCGTATATTATAAAACAAATCCGGATATGGTGAACATAAGATAACAATATCGCTTAAGGGAACACTATGTCTTCCCAAAAAGGATTCCAAAGAGCAGAGGAGTGGCAAGCATCATCGGATAGAGATAACGCAGCAGTGCCATCGGTCCCAGCAAAATACCGATAAAATAAATGGCGACCGGAAAGATACACAGCAGGATTTTTCCGTTTTTGCGGCAGATGGAGATGCCGATCCCCAGAGCCATCAGCCAGATAGAGATACCGGGCTGCAGGAGCAGGAAATAGTGCTCGGCTTCCATCTGATTTTCCAGAAAGGCATAGAAGGACGGAAGAAGACCATATCCGGATATGCGCAGATGAGAAAATTCAGGAAAAGTTTCTTCCAGAGATAATGAACGACGCGCACTTTTTGTCATATCAAAGTAGGGCAGTACCATATCGCGGAAGGCGCGGATATAGATGCCGGGATTCTGCCTGCCGACGGAGAGATAGAGGGAGATATATTTCCGGGGATCTTTCCTGAAAGTTTCCGTGTCAAATTCTGCCTTTACGAGGTCCACGGTGTCACGGAGAAAAACTTCCAGAGCTTCTTCGGGGATGAGCTCCTCAATGGAGGCGATCTGTTCCGGCGTAATATTTACCGGTTCCGTGCCGTAATGGGCGGAATGGCTGACAGCCGCAAGCTGCTGGATTGGGATACACATATTTTCTCTGGCATTTCCCGCCGGAATGTTCAGTGTATTGGTAAAAAAACGGGAAAGCAGAAGAGAGATCAGAAAAACCGTGCACAGTGTGATAACGGTCTTTTTGTATTTCCGAAGGAAGGGGAGCATAATCAGGAGAAGCGCCCCGACCAGATAGACGGCAGCATTTCTCATGAGGCACATAAGGATACCGGAGAGAAGCAGGCGGATAAAGCCTGCTTTTTCCGCGCCTTCCTCCGGGAGTACGATATCCGATAAATACAGCAGAAAATGCAGAAAGCATATGCCCAGCAGAATATCTTTGGTGGCATTGAAGGTAAGGACGTGGAGCGTCGGATTCAAAAGAATCCAAAGAAGCCCGATCGCCATTACGGTAAAAGGGGTATGAATCTTTTTTAAAAACAGAAAGGATTTTGCCAGCACATGGGTTGCAAGAAGCCCCTGCATCAGCGTAAACAGGGCGAATCCCAGGGAGGCGTTTTTCAGGATCTTTTCCCCGAAAGAGAGAAAAATGCCGAGCAGATAAGTGTGCAGCAGAGGATTGGCGCTTGTGAGCTCCATTTCCCCGAAATACTGTGCCGCCTGCACCGGCGCGTCATAGCCGAAGGTTCCCGGGAACAGCGCGAGGTAAGCGGGCGCAAAAAACAGACTGATCAAAAGCCATAACAAAAGAAAGATTCTTTTATCGGAGAAGCGGGAATACAGCTTCTGGGAGAGGGCATCTCCGGATAGGAACCGTTTTGCCCGAGGGGGAAAATGGCAGATAGCCATATCCAGTATCATACCTGCGATCAGAAAGCCTGAAAAGGATAACACAAAAAGCCGCTTCTGAGAATAGTGTCTCATGCCGAGCAGCATAATAAACAGGGAAAACAGAAACGCGGTGAACAGTATTCCTTTCAGATGAGCAATTTTTGTCTTGTCCATAAATCGTATCGTGCCTCTCATAAATTATAGTTGTAGTTATTACCTTTTTATTATAGAATAATGCTGTTGCGATTTCAATTTTTTTATATGGGAGTCCGTATGACCGAATTTGTTGATAAAATGTCAGTGATAGTTCCCTCTTATCAGCCGGATGAGAAGCTGCTGGAGGTAGTAAGGAGTTTAACGGAAAAAGGGTTTCGGGATATTATCCTTGTGGATGACGGCGGAGGAAATGATTACGCACCGCTTTTTGAGAAGGCGGCAAAGCTTCCCGGGGTGAGCGTTTTAACGCACCCCGAAAACAGGGGAAAGGGCTGTGCGCTGAAAACGGCTTTTGCCTATTGCCTGAAAGAGCGCCCTGCCTGTACCGGTGTGATCACGGTAGACGGGGACAATCAGCACCATGTGGATGATATTCTGGCATGCTGCGGGAAACTGGAAGAAAAACCGGATCATGTCATTCTGGGCGCACGCGAATTTTCATCGAAGGATGTTCCGTTCAGGAGCCGGTTCGGAAATGTTCTGACAAAGGGAGTTTTTCGTTTTGTCTGCGGCGTAAAGATCACGGATACCCAGACCGGGCTGCGGGCAATTCCGGGGCACCTTCTGGGGGCGATGCTGGAGATAGAGGGCAGCAGATATGAATATGAGACGAATATGCTGTTGGAGCTGAAAGCCCGCGGCATTCCTTATGAGGAGGTGCCGATCCGGACGATTTATCTGGATGAAAATGATTCCTCCCACTTTAATCCGCTGAAAGATTCCATTCGCATATATCGCACGATTTTTGCCTTCGCCGCCAGTTCCTTTGCGTCGTCTCTGATAGACCTTGGGCTGTTTTATCTGTGTATCAGCCTGCTTTCGTATATGATGCCGGAGGGAATATGGAATATTGTGATGGCCACGGCTTTTGCACGGATCTGTTCGTCGCTGTTTAATTATAATATAAACCGTCGGAGAGTATTTCGCTCCGGCGGCAGAAATTCCATTGTAAAATATTATATGCTCTGTGTGCTGCAGTTTGCGGCCTCTGCCGGACTGGTATCTTTGCTGGCGTATCTTTTCCCGGCGGGAAGCCTGGGGAAAACGCTGATCAAGGCGCTGATCGATGTAATATTGTTCCTGCTCAGTTATCAGATCCAGAGGGAGTGGGTATTTCGGAAGGAGACGTGGTGACAGGTTTCTTTTCCAGCTTGTTGCGGATTCTTAAGTCCTTAAAAAACCGTTTTAAGATGGCGCTGCACTCCTCCTCTAAAATGCCCCTTGTCACCCGGACCTGATGATTAAACGCAGGCATCTCAAGAAGGTTTAAAACGGAGCCGGCGCAGCCCGCCTTCGGGTTCATGCAGCCGATCACAACTTCAGGGATGCGCGCCTGTACGATGGCGCCGGAGCACATCTGACATGGTTCTAAAGTGACATAAAGTGTGCAGTCCTCCAGACGCCAGTCTCCGATTTTTTTGCTGGCGCGGCGGATCGCGGTAATCTCGGCGTGTGCGAGGGTGTTTTTATCGGTGTTTCTGCGGTTGTATCCCCGGGCGATGATCCGGTTTTCATACACGATCACGCAGCCGATCGGAACTTCGCCCAGAAGGAGAGCCTTTTTTGCCTGCTGCAGAGCGGCACGCATATATGTTTCCCGTATGTTCGGCATAAGTTCTGTTGTCATAGGGTTCCCTCAATATTTATGAAAGACAGGGGTGTACAGATCATGGAATTTGCCTTCATAAATTTCATTCAGAAGTCGGTTGGCAGTCATCAGGGAAGTCTGCAGAAGTTCATCGGAAATCAGTTTTTGGGCATGTGCCTGTGCCAGTTCATCCATGTCGAGCAGTTTGATGGAACCATCCGGATAAACAAGGACATCAAGCAGCAGATCGGTTGTCAGAAGGGCGGTCTTTTCTTCTTTCCACTCATAAGAAACAATATCACAGTACCAGCAGATCAAAAAGTTATCTTCCGTGTAGAATCTGCTGACTTTAACACCTTTGTTCAGATAGTAGCATGAATCGCCGTGGTGTAGAAACTCCTTTGGTTTCAGCGTGTTCCATTTGGTCAGGATGTGGTCGTCATTGGCTTCGAGAAGAATATCATCCTTCAACAAAATACATTCATCAGGGATCAGGCGTCTGCGGTATAGGGAAAGGTTTTTCATGGAAATCTCCTGTCAAAGTATGAATAGGTTTAAGGGGTTATTATCTGCTTATCTAAAATACTACGCTGTCAATATGGTAAAGTCAACGGGATTTTTCCGTCCGGTGAATTTTTTTGTCTTTAGAATAGACATATTTCGTGAAAAGGAGTATAATCTTACTATGTGTCCGAAAGTGATTAAGGGGGAAAGAAAGTGAAATATCACAGGAATGTTTACCGCTGTCTTGTCCTGATCACACAGTTTGGGATATCCATGCTGGTTCCGATCTTTCTGTGCTCTTTTCTGGGGATTTTTCTGGACAGGAAATTTGGCACGCAGTTCTGGATGATACTGCTGTTTTTTGTAGGTGCGGCTGCAGGATTCAGGAATATCTACCATATGGCAAAGAGCATCTATGAAAAGAAGAGTGAAAAAGATAAATATGAAAAGCAGGATAAATGAGACATTGCGGGAGCTGCTTATCGGAATTCTCCTCTGGGGAATTGTGTGGCAGGCGGCGGGAGTATGGTTTGTACCGGATAAGGCGCTTTGCAGCATCGGGCTCTGGCTGGGGGTTTTGACGGCGGGAGTATGTGCGGTGCATATGTACCGGTCACTGGATAAGGCGCTGGACTTTTCCGAGAAGGATGCCCAGAAGTATATGATGAGCCGCAGTATGATGCGGTATGGGCTGATTATAATAGTTTTGCTGATACTGATGATAACGGGAGCGGGGAATCCGCTGACCTGTTTTCTGGGTGTAATGGGACTAAAGGCGGCGGCGTATCTGCAGCCCCTTTTGCATAAACTTTTGGAAAGGAGGAGATGAGAGTATGGGACAGGGTATTTTATTATCCGGCGCGGATGAAATTGATTTTATGATACATGGCGTGTTTTCCTATGAACTGTTCGGTCAGACATTATGGATTACAACGTCGCACGCGTGCGCGATGGTGGTCTTTCTGGTGATACTGCTGTTTATTTTTGCGGCAAACCGGGCGATTAAAAAAGGATCTGAAATACCAACAGGCTTTCAGAATGTGGTGGAACTGATTGTGGAAAAGCTGGATGGCATTGTGGACAGCACCATGGGAAAGAGTGCACCTGCATTCCGAAATTACATCGCTACGATCTTCATTTTCATTCTTGTCAGCAATATTTCCGGCCTGTTCGGGCTGCGGCCGCCTACGGCGGATTACGGAACAACGCTGGCGCTTGGACTGATGACCTTTACCCTGATAACGTTTAACAAGTTTAAGCATCAGAAGGTAAAAGGCGTTATCAAGGGACTCTGTGATCCATGGCCGATCTGGGCGCCTATCAATGTCATCGGCGATGTGGCGGTTCCGATTTCTTTATCGCTCCGTCTGTTTGCGAACGTATTATCAGGCGTGGTGATGATGGCACTGATCTACGGACTGCTTGGCAAGATCGCATTATTCTGGCCGGCGGCGCTGCATGTTTATTTCGACCTGTTCTCAGGCTGCATTCAGACATATGTATTCTGTATGCTGACAATGACATACATTGCGGATGCCTGTAATACGGACTAAAAACTGTTAATTTTTTATTTATTACCAAATATAAAGGAGGAACTACAAATGGAATTTAACAATTATTTTATCTTAGGCTGTTCAGCTATCGGTGCAGGCCTTGCGGTTATCGCAGGTATCGGACCTGGTATCGGCCAGGGTATTGCGGCAGGACACGCGGCAGCAGCGGTGGGAAGAAACCCGGGTGCAAAATCCGATATTACTTCCACGATGCTTTTGGGGCAGGCGGTAGCGGAGACCACAGGTCTTTATGGTCTGCTTGTTGCGATGCTGTTGATGTTCGTTAAGCCCCTTATTATAAAATAAGCCTCAAAAACTGTTTTTAAAATGTTTAATCCTTAAAATCAGAGAAAGGAGGTTTACAGGTTGAACGCATTACTGAATGCTAATCTTGTGATGCTCAGCGGCGAAGGATTTGATTATCTTTTTGATCTGACGGGGCAGCTTTTGCAGGATGCGGTTTTGATGATTATCGCAGTGTTCACACTGTTTCTGATCGCATCTCATTTCCTGTTCAATCCGGCAAGGGATATGCTGAAAAAGAGACAGGAAAAGATCAAGGGCGAACTGGAAGATGCCAGAGAGAGCATGGAATCCGCGGACGCATTAAAAGCGGAATATGAAGATAAGCTGAAAAACATTGATAAAGAAGCGGAAGAGATTCTGACACAGGCCAGAAAGAAAGCGCTGGACAATGAAAACAGGATTATTGCGGAAGCGAAACAGGAAGCGGCATCCATTATCAGGCAGGCAAGAAACGAAGCCGAGCTTGAGAAGCGGAAAGCGGCGGACGATGTGAAGAAAGAAATGATCTCCATTGCGGCACTGATGGCCGGTAAGGTCACGGAAGGTGCGGTGGATGTTTCCATTCAGGACAGTCTCGTGGAAAAAACTTTGAAAGAAATAGGTGAAAATACATGGCTAAGTTAATTTCAAAAACCTATGGAGAGGCAATTTTCGAGCTGGCTGTTTCTGAGAACAGGACGGAGGCACTGACTGAGGAGGTTCAGGCCGTGCTGAAGGTGCTGGAGGAAAATCCGGAATTTTCGGAGATCATGAAGCATCCGAAAATCATGAAGGAAGAAAAACTTCAGGTGATAGAGACTGTTTTTAAAGGAAGAGTATCCGATGAACTGACCGGGTTTATACGGCTGATCGTGGAGAAGGACCGTTATGGTCAGATCCGCGAGATCATGCAGTATTTCCTGGATGAGGGAAAGAAGCTCAAAGGGATCGGAGTAGCTTATGTGACATCTGCCCTGCCCCTTCGGGAGGAGCAGAAAAAGCAGGTTGAAGCAAAACTGCTTGAGACTACCGCGTTTCAGGAGATGGAAATGCACTATCAGGTGGATGAGACACTGATCGGCGGCATGGTCATCCGGATCGGAGACAGGGTGGCGGATAGCAGTATTCGGACAAAGCTGAATCAGTTGGAACAGCAGCTTTTGAAAATACAGCTTCAAAATTAGCTTCAAATTTAAAAGAAAGGTGCGTATGATTCATGAATTTAAGACCAGAAGAGATAAGTTCGGTCATCAAGGATCAGATTAAGAGATATGCGGCAGAGCTGGAAGTATCCGAAGTAGGAACCGTGATACAGGTAGCAGATGGAATTGCCCGCATTCACGGCCTGGAAAAAGCGATGCAGGGTGAGCTCCTTGAGTTCCCCGGTGAAGTGTACGGCATGGTGATGAACCTGGAAGAAGATAATGTGGGCGCGGTGCTCCTCGGAAATACCAAAAATATCAAAGAGGGCGATACCGTTAAGACTACCGGAAGGGTTGTGGAAGTACCGGTGGGCGACTGCATGCTGGGACGTGTCGTGAATGCTCTTGGACAGCCGATTGATGAAAAAGGACCTATCCGGACAGATAAATACCGTCAGATTGAAAGAGTGGCATCCGGTGTTATTACGAGAAAATCCGTTGATACACCGCTGCAGACCGGTATCAAGGCGATCGACTCCATGGTGCCGATCGGACGTGGACAGCGTGAGCTGATCATTGGTGACCGTCAGACCGGTAAGACGGCGCTGGCAGTAGATACCATTATTAACCAGAAAGGGCAGGGCGTAAAATGTATTTATGTCGCTATCGGCCAGAAGGCGTCTACGGTGGCTTCCATCGTAAAGACACTGGAAGAGTACGGTGCCATGGCATATACGACGGTTGTGGCTTCCACGGCCAGCGAGCAGGCGCCCCTGCAGTATATTGCGCCCTATGCGGGCTGCACGATCGGTGAAGAGTGGATGGAGAACGGCGAAGACGTGCTTGTTATCTATGATGATTTAAGTAAGCATGCAACGGCTTACCGTACACTCTCCCTGTTATTGAGACGTCCCCCCGGGCGTGAAGCTTATCCGGGCGACGTATTCTACCTGCATTCAAGACTGCTTGAGAGAGCGGCGCATATGAGTGAGGAATACGGCGGAGGGAGCCTGACGGCGCTTCCGATCATTGAGACACAGGCAGGCGACGTTTCGGCTTATATTCCGACTAACGTTATTTCTATTACGGACGGACAGATCTATCTGGAGACGGAAATGTTTAATTCCGGTTTCCGCCCGGCGGTAAATGCAGGCCTTTCCGTATCCCGTGTGGGCGGTGCGGCACAGATCAAGGCAATGAAGAAGATCGCGGCACCTATCCGTGTGGAACTGGCACAGTACAGAGAACTTGCGGCATTCTCTCAGTTCGGTTCGGAACTGGATGCCGATACAAAGGAAAAGCTGGCGCAGGGTGAAAGAATCAAAGAGGTTCTGAAACAGCCTCAGTATCAGCCCATGCCGGTACAGTATCAGGTTATCATCATCTATGTGGTGACAAAGAAGTACCTGCTGGATGTTCCCGTAGCGGATATTACCAGATTTGAAAAAGAACTGTTTGAATTCCTGGATACGAAGTATCCTGAGATTTCGAGAAGCATTGCGGAAGAAAAAGTAATTTCCGATGAAGTGGAAGAGAAGCTGAAGAAGGCGATTGAAGAATTTAAGAAGTCATTCGCGTAAAAAGGTTTGAAAGGGAAAAGGTGACGGTTTATGGCCTCTATGAGAGACATAAAAAGACGTAAGGGCAGTATCCAGAGTACCCAGCAGATAACCAAAGCCATGAAGCTCGTTTCCACTGTAAAGCTGCAGAGAGCAAAGCAGCGCGCCGAACAGTCCAAAACTTATTTTGACTGTATGTATGAAACCGTAAACAGTATTTTAGAAAAGACCGGGGGGATGCAGCATCGCTATCTGCATCCCGGTGATTCTTCCAAGAAGGCAGTGATTGTCATTACCTCTAACAGAGGGCTTGCGGGCGGCTATAACTCCAATGTTATCAAGCTGATCACAAGGGGCGATCTGAAAAAAGAGGATCTGGAGATCTACAGTATCGGAAAAAAGGGAAAGGATTCCCTGAACAGATATGGCTACCATATTGCCTGGGATGGTTCCGATATTATTGAGGAGCCTGCCTATGCGGATGCGTTGCAGTTGTCGAATAAACTCCTTCAGGAGTTTGCGGCAGGCAATATCGGGGAGATCTATCTTGCGTATACCTGGTTTAAAAATACGGTGGTCCATGTTCCGAAGCTGATGAAACTTCTGCCGGTGGAGGCGGGAGAAAAGGAGCCGGAAGTAAATACGGATAAGGGCGTGCAGGAGGAAGAGAAAAAGCTTTCTATTCCGATGAATTTTGAGCCGAAAGATGAGGAGGCTCTTGATCTTCTGATTCCGAAATATATCACCAGCCTGATTTACGGGGCGATGGTGGAAGCGGTGGCAAGTGAAAACGGTGCCAGAATGCAGGCGATGGATTCGGCGACGAGCAATGCTGAGGAAATGATCAGTAACCTGACGTTACAGTATAACAGAGCCCGTCAGGGTTCCATTACA
>JAAWOG010000082.1 GCA_022799355.1 Lachnospiraceae bacterium
ACAATTATATAAGCATATCACATTTTTAAATATTATCAAGTTCCCTTTGCAGAAGATACTGGTCCAGCTTTCCCATCTCTCCTGAGCGGACAGTTTACCCCATCTGCGGAGGGAGGAACGGCGTTCTTTGCCGCGCCTTCTTCCATTTTTTCTATTTTGCCGTTACTCCCTTTCGTGCTGCCATCACGCATAATTGTAGCACGAAAAGAAGTTACAGCAAGACATTGTTTTTTGGTGATTTCGTGGTATAATCGTCCATAGGCAAGGAGGGAGCAAAATTGAATCACGATTTACAGATTAACCAAAATGCGGAACAGACCTATCATTCTATCCGCAATTCGCTTGTTTCTGCGCAACACCGTTTAAGCGCGGCGGTAAATTCCACAATGGTAATCACCTATTGGGAAATAGGCGAACAAATTTATAAAGCGTGTGGAGAAAATGACCGGGCCGAGTATGGGAAAAAACTTCTGGATTATTTATCTGAACAGCTGACTGTTGAGTTTGGAAAGGGTTTTACCGTCCGCAATCTTCGTGCGATGCGTCAGTTTTATTGCTTGTTTCCGATTCGGCACACACTGTGTGCCGAATTGAGCTGGTCCCATTATCGACTTTTGATGCGTGTTCAGGATGAACAGGCAAGGACTTTCTATACAGAAGAATGTGCAAAATCTGCATGGAGTGTCCGGCAGCTGGAACGGCAGATCAATACTATGT
This sequence comes from Lachnospiraceae bacterium, assembly GCA_022799355.1. Lineage (GTDB taxonomy): Bacteria > Bacillota > Clostridia > Lachnospirales > Lachnospiraceae > 1XD8-76. The sequence goes on from JAAWOG010000082.1 coordinate 718, forward strand.
ACTACCAACGCATTTTAGCGAGTCAGGATAAATCGCTTGTAGCAAAAGAAATCCAGTCTACCGAACCAAAACCGGAATATGAAAAAATAATCAAGGACCCCTATGTGATGGAGTTTTTGCAGATCCAGCCGGACACTCATGTATATGAGGGCGAATTAGAACAAGCCCTGATTGACCACCTTCAGCACTTTCTTTTAGAACTTGGACGCGGTTTTTCATTTGTGGCACGCCAAAAGCGGTTTACACTGGATGGGCAGGACTTTTTCATCGACCTGATTTTTTATAACTATATTCTGAAATGCTTTGTCCTCATAGATTTGAAAATGGGCAAGTTGACCCATCAGGATTTAGGACAAATGCAGATGTATGTGAACTATTATACCCGTGAAATGATGAATGAGGGGGATTCACAGCCGATTGGCATTGTTCTTTGTGCTGACAAAGGGGATTCTATTGTAAAATACACGCTGCCGGAAGATAATCATCAAATATTCGCGTCTAAGTATTTTACTTATTTGCCATCAGAAGAAGAATTGAAACGGGAGTTGAACCTGGACAGCTTTTATAAGCCGGAAGAATCAGATAGGAACCCGTAATAAAGGCTGCCCCGGCTGTGGCTGAAAAATATTCATTTCTGAAAATCCAGCCATATCAGGAAAAGTCTTTTTTAAGTCAATACTCATCTGCCGCAAAAGACCTCCTCCCCACTTTGCATTTTCTCCTCCATAGCATGTATCAATTCATCATAAAATCATTCATTGTCAAATATAAATTATCTCTTAGAAATGTTTATACTTATTAGTTCCTCCACAATATTAAATGTATCTATATCCTGCACTTGACTAATTTTACCATAAATTGGTTAAACTTAACAGATTATTACGGAACTATTTTGTGCAATAGAGTACAATAAAAAGAGCACGGAATATGCTCCGCAGTGCCTGGGCCCGGACCGCAGCAGTTACTCCAAGACAGACCATGATGCCACTTTTATGAGGATGAAAAAGGACTATATAGAAATTAACACGTCTGATTTTTCGCCTCAAACCATATCTCATAGACGATCGCCCCGACCATCAAAACCGCCGCAGGCCAGGAACCCACCCGTTCCTCAAACAGCAGATAGGCCCACAACGGTGCCATAATCACCTCCGACATGGCGATCAGATTGGCATTTAATGCCGTTGTCATCCGAATCCCAATGGTATAGGTGACCGCTGCCATCCCGATACAGAGGACACCGGACAAAAGCACCAGACCGGTCTGTCCCCAGTCATACTCCTGCTTCACAGACAGCCCCGTATATCCAAGACATACCACAATACAGATCAGATGGGACAGCACATGCGCCAGTGCCGCATCATTCTCCGGCTTCGCACACAGATAAAATTCCCCCGCAAAACAGATTCCCGAGAGTACCGCCAGTGCATTTCCGAACATATTCCGTGTGGTCAGCTCACCGGAAAAAAACAGAACCATCGCTATAAAACAGGCTCCCACCGCCAGAAGCTGCTGCTTTTTCAGCTTTCTTTTTTGAAAAATCCGGTAATACAGCACCACAAATATGGGGGAGGAATATTGCAGCACAATGGCATTTGTCACCGTCGTATGCTTGTTTGCCACCATAAAACAGATATGCATTACGGCGATTACAACTCCTGTCCCTACGGCCAGCGGCGTAATATGCCAGCTATGCCTGCGGTTATAGACAAGCAGCACAAGCACCGCCATAATCGAAGCGATCCCCGTAACCGTCATTGCATGATAGGATACGGCTTTCGTAATGATCCCCACAAAGCTCCATAAAAAGGCAGTCCCCAGAATAAGCAGATTGCCCCTGAATCGTAAACTGTTTTTCATAACAACTCCTCTTTCCTTTTTATCATTCCTCCGCACAATCAGGCGGGGGAAATCTTCTCTCCTGCTCCGCGCGCCGGGCACCCGTCAGCTTTGCTGACCTCTTTCTTTGGGTGCCCGTGTGCATAAAAACAGGCGCAGCCCTTATATGCTGCGCCCGCCCCCGGCAACAATCGCCGGAATTTCCGCCAGACTCTTGATCCGCATGTCCGCCGGACTCTGATCAAAAGAAAAACGATTATCTTTCAGCGCCGTCACAAAAGCGCCGCTTGCTGCTCCGGCAGCCACGCCGTAGGTGGAATCCTCCACCACCAGAGCCTCCTGCGGACTCACCCCGAGCCGCTCAAAAGTACAAAAATAGATTTCCGGATCAGGTTTTGCACGCCGAAAAGCGTCCCCGCTGATGATGCTGTCAAAATACTCCGTGATCCCGCACTCCTTTAACACCTGCTGTATATTGGAGATGCTGCTGCTGCTCGCCAGCCCTGTTTTCAGCCCCATATCCCGCAGTGTCCGCAAAAGCCCCGGCACCTCGGGACGCATAATCTCTCTGTAATCCACATGACATTCATCGTTTATGCGTTCTATCAGCTCCAGAAAGCCCGGATCCTCTTCCTCCATGCGCAAGAGCCCTGCCATAAACGTCCGATACTCTTTGCTCCGCATTCCCACGGTGGGATTCATAGCCTTCTCCGTGACCTGAGGATAATCCGCCTGCAGCATCCCGACCGTATGCCGCAGATAGACCGGTTCACTGTCAATCAGTACTCCGTCCATATCAAAGACGACCGCCCTTATGGTGCGCTCTGTTTTCTTCCGATTCCTTTCCATCAAATCCCGTCTTCATCCTCCCCATCATCCGCCGCCGGTGTATCAAGAACAAACTTTATCATACCCTCTCTGGCATGTTCTATCAGCTCTTCCACAAACTGATCCGGATCTTCCGGCTCCTCACCGATCACATTGCACATACACGCCTCCATCAAAAGGGCGCTGTTTACCCCCCCGATCACTCTGATCTTCGGCTCTTCCACACTCAGTGTTGCCGCACAGTTATAAGGAGTACCGCCCACCAGATCCGTCAGGATCAGCACATGGGCACAGGATGCATACGCACCGATCTGCGCTTTCAGTTTTTCACTCAGTTCCTCCGGTGTCATCCCTTCCATAAAATCTATCGCCGCAAGCTGCGTATCCGCCCCCGCAAGCATTTTTACATTCTTTTCCATTCCCGCGGCAAAACCGCCATGTCCCGTTACAATTATGCCGATCATAACAATCCCTTTCTCTCTATTGATTTACCACATCAAATTCAAACTTCTGCGTCACTCCGTCCAGATACTCCTTACTGAAATCCACCGGACGGTCATTCTGGTCAACAGCCACATTCGTAATATACAAAACCGGCGAACCGCACGGAACGCCGAAAAGCTCCGCAAACTTCCGGTCCGCAGTCTGTGCGCGAATCATACGTCTGGCGCGCACGATCCTCACCCGGTACTCTTTCTCAAACACCTCATACAGAGAACGCTTTGCCAGATCAAACCGTTCAATTCCCGGAAAGGCAAATTCCGGAATATAGTTTTCCACCAGCACAAAGGGCTTATCGTCCACATAGCGCATACGGCAGATATGATAACAGCGCTCATCCAGGCCAAGGTTCAGCTTTGACGCCAGCGTCAGATCGCCGCTCACCCATTCCTGAAACAGCATCTCCGTGCGATGCGTTTTTCCCAGTATGTCCATCTCCTTTGCAAAACTAAGCTGGGCATCCAGAAAGCGTCCCCGGTTCTCCTGACGGTGGACAAAGGTACCCCTTCCACGCATTCGCTCCACATACCCCTCCGCAATCAGCGCACTGTACGCCTGACGCGCCACCGGCCTGGAAATTCCAAGCTGGTCACACAACTCTTCCTCCGTGGGCAATTTGGTTCCCTCCTGAATGCTCCCACTGATGATCGCCTCCAAAAGCGCCTGCCGAAGCTGCTCGTACAAAGGCATGGGGCTGGTTTTATCCAGATACAATCCGCTCAATCCTGTCATATCGCTCTCCCTGTCTCACTTTCATATAGTAGGAGAAACCTCTGATCTTACGCCGAATCCGCCCTGCCGCATACAATTTCCGGCAGATGCTTCCTCCCCTGCCAGCAGCGCCCTTCTCAGCGCTTCCTCCGGCATCAGCCCGCCCTTTTGCCAGCCCTCACCTGCCAGCGCAACTAAATAAGCAGCCAAAAAGGAATCTCCTGCTCCCATTGTATCACTTGGAACCACTTTCTGAATACCCTTTTTTATGATTCTGCCGCCTGCCGAAAGCAGTTGTCCTTCCCCGCCGGCTGTCGCCAGCACATGGATCACGCCCCGCCTGTGCAGGGGGACACAAAAGGCCTCAAATTCTTTGATCTCCATCGGCTTACAGGAGAACATCGCCAGGTCGATATTTCCGCACACCTGATCATAATATTCTTTTGTGCGGTACTTCTCTTTTTCCCCGAAATCATAAGCGAAAATCGGCGGCAGCGCCTGCAGCGCTTTCACCTGCTCCGGTATTTTGGCATTACAGCTGCATGCCACCAGATCCGCCCCGGCCAGATGATAAAAGTCCCGCTCCTCGAGCCTGATCGGTCCCGCCCATTCTTCTCCCTCCGAAACGCTTACGAAAGATCTTTCCCCGTCCGTCACATCATAGTGGCAGACTTTCGTTTTCTTTCCCTCCAAAATATGGCAGTGATCATAAGATACACGAAATCTGCCGAGCGCCTCCGTAATTACCCCGGCAAACTCATCCGTGCCGAGATTTCCCATGTACTCCGCCTCCGCTCCCTGCATCGCCGCGTGTACCGCCACATTTACCGCGTTGCCGCCGGGAAAACATTCTCCGGTGTTGCGGTAATGATCTATTACATTATCTCCTAACGCGATGATCTTCATATCAATAATTCTCTTTCCGGTAATACCGGCGGATATCCAGGCTGTGCCCGGTGATCTGCTCGATATTTTTGCTGATGCGCTGCAGAACCGCAGCCATAACCACGGGGCTTAAGTATTTGCGGAACTTCTGACTGATCCCCGGCAGTTCATAATCCGCGCAGTCAAAGCAGGTCAGCTTCTTTGTATGCTGCCGTGCAAAATCCCGTACCCGCTCATCCATTTCCCTTGTTGCGCCTTCCGTCAAAAGCAGCGTCACACACACATCCTCTTCCAGAAGTTCCAGCGTCCCATGGAAAAATTCCGGGCTGGAAACACTCTTTGTGCGAATCCACTGGCTTTCCTCTAAGACACACATGCTGTAGCTGTAGGCGGTGGGCCACAGATCTCCGCTCCCCACCCAGATATTATAGGGCTCCTTACAGTACTCCAGCGCATATTTTCTGCACTTTTCATCCGCCTGTTTCCGCACCTGCGCAAGCGCATAGGCAAGTCCCTTCAGCTCATCGGCAAATGCCGGATATGCCTCGAAATCTCCGTTTAAGTATAAGATCCTGCCGATCAGAAGATACAATACCAGCTCCTGAGGCCTTCCCTCCCCATAGACAATTGTATCATCGCTGATCCGCTCCAACACGGAGTCCGCCTTTCCCACAACGGAAACCAGACGCACCCCCTGCTCTTTCAGCCACTTCGCCGCCTTCACCGTCTCCGCCGTATCACCGGACTTTGAGGTCAGAAACGCCACCGTTTTTTCCGTAATCCGGTTGCATCCGCCCGTCATCAGATCCGCCGAGATCACATTTTCCACAGGAAGCTTTGATTCATGCCGGATATAAAAAGCAAACGGATCGAGCATCGCCTGGCTCCCGCCGCTGCTCGTAAATAAAAGAAGATCAAAGCCATCCTTCATAATCGAATCGGCGATGGCCTCTATCTTCTCTCTCTGTCCGTATATGATATCGCCGTTTGCGACGATCTGTTTTTCATCAAAATTAATCATTTCCATATAATAATTACCGCCTTTTTGTTTTCTGCCATGCCGCGCTCCGTTCCCCGTATCCGGTGTCCCGGAGCGCGGTACATGAAATCAGGAATGTTATTGCATCACCAGATACCGTTTTTATCCTTCCGTATGCTTACATAATACCCAGGAAGGAAAGCAGAATGGATACCGCAATCACAAGCAGGATCAGCTTGATGGTATTGACATTCTTTTTCTTAAACAGCCAGTACAGTAAAAATACAAATCCGAGAGGCAGAATGTTCGGCATAATGGAATCAAAGATTCCCTGAATGGAAACGCCGCCTGCCACAACCAAAGACTCCGGGAAAGCAAAGCTTACATAACTCGGAATCAGGCCGCCCACAACCATAACACCCAGGATACCCGCCGCTTTTGTCAATGCGCCTGCGTTGTCGCCGATAAACTTGATGGAGCTCACACCGGCTTTATACCCCAGATCCACAAACCAGATACGGCTGAGTATTGCTGTCACCGCCCAGAACAGAATATAAAGGATCGGGCCCAGCACACTGTTCTGGCTTGCCAGGGAACAGCAGATCGATGCGATGATCGGCATTGCCGTATACCACCAGATCGCGTCGCCAAGTCCCGCCAGAGGTCCGAACAGACCGGTCTTTAAGCCGTGGATCAGGCTTCTGTCCTGTCCCCGCTCTTCCATGGAGACGATCAGTCCCTGCAGAATCGCCGCCATATGGGGCTCCGTATTGATAAAGTCCAGATTGCCCGCCATTGCTTCAGCCATCTCTTTATTGTTATCGCCATGAATCTTTCTGAAACACTTTGTCATGCCCCAGCAGAATCCCACCGCCTGCATACGTTCAAAACTGAAGCAGCACTGTTCCGCCATGGAGCGCCATGCCATATTGTGCAGATCTTTTTTTGTGATTTTAGATTCCATCTTCAAACTCTCCTTCCCCTGAATTTGTTTTCGCTTCCTCCAGCTTCGCTATCTGGATATCACGATTGAAGCCTACAAATGCGATACATCCCGCGATAATTGCCACAGGCAGGATATTCGCGCAGTTTGCGATAACCATGATCACAAAACCTGCCAGCAGAAACGCAACGTTTTCCTTCTTCAGCATAACAACCAAAAGCAGTGCAAGTCCGACTGCAGGCATCAGACCGCCGGCAACTTCAAAGCCGTGCACAAGCCATTCCGGGAATGCGTTAACAAAAGCGGAGATGCCGCTCTGGAACGCGTACACGGATAAAAATGCTGCAATGGCAAAGAGAATTCCATAGAGAAACCATCCGATAAACATCTTCTTTTCCAGCACCTTTTCGTTTCCTTCTGCCGCCGCTTTGTCGATAGAGGGCAGAAAACCCGCATAAAAAGTGTTGGTAGCGGTACCGATCCACTGACCGATCAGCGCGAAAGGAACCGCAAGCCCCAGCGCCGTATTCACGTCACATCCCGTCGTATAAGCGAGCACCGTCGTCATCAGCCCCGCGAACAGCGGATCCGGGGGAACCGTACCGCCTACGGTCAAAAGTCCGAGATAAGAAAGTTCCGCAATTGCGCCCGCTTTCAGTCCCAGAGAGATATCCCCTAAGATAATACCGGTAAAAAATGCTACAACGAGCGGCCGAAACCACATAAATGCTTCCATATGTTTATCCATTGCGCAGATAAACACAACTAATGCAATCAATAACCCCTGAATAAGTGTAATTTGCATGATTCATTCTCCTTTTTTCATAATCCGGACTTTTCTATTTATCAAAGTCCAGTTTTCTGTCTCCCGGCGCGATCTGGATATAGACCTCCGCGCCTTTCGCCCGAATCGCTCTCAGGTCCTCTTTGTCCTGATCGTCCATATAGACATGCGCATCTCCCGTTACCACTTTCCCGGGTGCCACATGCATATTTCCGATGCACAGCTTATCGATGGGCACTCCGCCCTCCACAAGTTTCCGCGCGCTCTGAGGATCGCGCACGATCAGAAAAATATGCTGACTGGCAGAAGCCTTATGTATGACTGCGATGGTTTTTTCCAGTGTAAAGAAACGTATACCGCAGCCTGCGCTTTTCGCAGTCGCGCTCATCAGGCTCTGCTGTACCGGATCAGCCGCCGCAATATCATCCGCCACAACAATCAGATTGCAGCCGCTCAGACTGCTGGTCCATGCCACACCCACCTGTCCGTGTACCAGTCTGTTGTCAATTCGAGTTAGCAAAATGTCCGGCATGATCATTCTCTCCCTTCTGTTTTCATCATGATATTTTCGTTTTCCGGGCGCCCTGGAAAATTTTGTAATATTGTAATGACAATATATCAATTGTGTGCTATCATGTCAAGAGAGTAGGCGAAATTTCATTCTGTTTTGTCAAATCCGCACAAATTTCGCTCTTTAATTTTATTCAATTTTACAAGGAGGTATCTGAAATGTCAAAAAAAGAAACGAAAACCATGATGGATTACATCGCATCCTGTCCGGAATTTATCCGTAAAAATGTGGCGGACAGCAAAAGCCTGACCGCGCCCTTTGTGGAGGAGTATGTAAACGGCGGCTATAAAAATATCTGGATCGTCGCCTGCGGCTCTTCCTCCAACGGAAGTTTATGCGCCCGCCAGTTTATCCGCCGCCATTTACGGTGTGAGGTCAAAATCGTAGCGCCCTTTACCTTTGTCACCAGCGAACACGATTTTGGCGACACGGACATGGTCATCATCGTCAGCCAGAGCGGTTACAGCTTAAACGCCTTAGATGCCGTAAAGGTTGTAAAACAGAAAGGCAGGCGCTGTATCGGGCTGACCGGCGATCTTGAGAGTGATCTGGCGAAAGCCTGTGACGTTGCCGCAAACTACGGCGTGGGACGCGAAACCGTTGCCTATGTCACAAGGGGCGTGACAACGCTGGCGCTTTTCTTTATGCTCTTCGCCACGGACGCCGCCGAAAAACTCGGCATCAAGACAGAAGCGGAGGCCGAGACAGTCAGAAAACAGCTCCTCGCCGCCGCTGATATCAACGAAAAGGTACAGGAATCCTGGACGCCTTTCCTGAAGGAGCATTACCAGAAACTGACCGGTATGACAAAGACCTATGTCTGCGGCGTCGGCGCCAATATAGGTACCGCCTGTGAGGGCGCGCTGAAGTTTGGCGAGACGATCAGCATCCCCACCTGCGCCTATGAGATCGAGGAATATATACATGGCCCCAATATTCAGATGACGCCCGAATACTGCGTTTTCCTGATTGACGGCGGCGAAGGCACGGAACGCATCCATCAGATCTATGAGGGCACCCGGATCGTCACCTCCAATGCGTACCTGATCACAAACTGCGCAGCATATAAAGACGAACCGAATACGTTCTATGTGGCATGCGATCTGCCTGAGGAGATTACGCCGCTGTGTTATCTTCCGATTTTCCAGATGACCGCTTTCAGGATCACAGAGGATCTCTCCCGCTGGCTTAAACATCCGCTGCAGCGGAAAATGGAAAAACTTGTCTCCTCCAAAAGCGCAAACTATGAGAACAGCCCTTTCAGCGAGGATACGCCGGGCAGATAAGATGCCTGCTATAAAATATAAACTTTAAAAACAAAACGGAACCGGCGCACAGGAGAAAACCCTTATGCGCCGGTTCCTTCAAATACTCACGGAAGCTTTTGCCATATCTTATTTCGTTGTATCTACCACCGTTTTAAACAGCGCCCGTTCCTCCAAAACCTCCTGAAAGCTTTTCTCTTTTTGATTTCCCGGCACGCCATAGCCTTTGATCTCATCCATATATTCGTCATAGTCGCACAGATACACATACACTCTGGAAATATCGTGTCCCTCCGTCGCCAGTTCGCTGGTATTGTCGGAGCCGCTCTCTATTTTATTGCCGTCCGCATCCAGCGCCACCGCAAAGACCATGCTCCCGGCAGGCTCGATCACATTCATGGTCATTTCCACAGAAGATATTTCGAGGCTTTCCAGTCCGATGCCGTCCTCATTTGTTTCATGCACGGAAATGATCTTTCCGCTGCCCTCTCTCTGCGCGATAGTCAGGTCAAACTTCCAGGAACCGTCCTTCCACCAGTTTTCGTATCTGTTGGGGAACTCGTAGGATTCCGCGGGCAGAGATTTCATATAAGCCTCCCACTCTTCCTCGCTCATCTGCTCCAGTTCTTCCGGGCTTTTCGTCCCCTCCGGCACTGCCGGCTCCGCCAGATACCCTATGATCTGGGTGATCTCCCAGTCCATCGTAAAGGTTTCCGGCACATCATATTTTTCCATATATTCAGAATAATTTTCATCCGTCAGCCACAGTTCCTCTCCCTGCGCCGCCTTTTCCTGATATGCCGCCTGATATTTGCTCTCATCCACATCTATCTCCGAATAGTCAATCCGCATAATACCGATAAAGGTATTTGCATCCTCAAATCTGCCTTCCACCTCTCTCTCCGCATATGTGTATGCTTCGCTGTCATTTACCCGGAACGAATAGTGCTCCATTGTCTTAAGCCGCAGATACTGCGTCCCATCCATATTTGTCGCCATTTCCGGAAAGCCCTCTTCGTTTTCCATACGCATGCTCACATAGACAGCCTGATTGGAGGCATATTCTTCGGTCAGGGTGATCGTCATGCCATTGTCGGTCTTCCGATACTGTTCACTTTCCGTATTATTCCCTTCACTTGCCGGAATATCCTCCCCTTCCACCGTATATAATTCCGTAGACTCTTCCTCCGGAAGCTGTCCGAATGAAAAGATATCCGCCACTTTCGCAAATATCCCGCCCAGTATGGGGATCTCCTTCGCCATCACCGGGTTCATCGCACAGAAGGTGAAGGTGAGCGTCAAAACTGCCGCCGCGCCGGAAAGCCCGATGCCGATTCCCTTCCATGGATTTTTGCGCCTGCCCTCCGATTTATCTTTCCTTTTCTCCGCATTTCTTATCATAATGTATGTCTCCTCGATCCTCGTATCGATAATATCGCTATCACTCAGATTCACTCCCAGGACCGCCCTTAAGTCCTGATCCGAATAACTCTTACGCATATACATTTCCTCCTATTCTGGCTCCCTGCAGGCTCTCCCTGAGCTGTTCCTTACCGCGGTGCAGCCTGCTCTTCACAGTGTTTTCTTTCATCCCCAGAATTTCCGCTATCTCTTTTGTGGTAAACTCTTCTCCGAAATACAACTGGAAGATGGTCCTGCTGTCCTCAGGCAGTACAAGAAGAAGCTGTTTAAACTCCACGTCCGAATTTCCCGCATCATAGCTTCCCTCCTCCTTATATGCCTCCATGCTCACATTCTTTTTGTTTTTCCGGTAAGTCCTGGTGCAGTTATTGATCAGTATCCTTGTCAGCCATGTCCTGAAATATTCCGCCTTTTTCAGAGAACTTATATGCTCAAAAGCATCCAATATCGTATCCTGTATGGCATCGGCAACATCCTCGTCATTCCCCAGATACCCGAACGCCACCCGCCTCAGGGACATTCTGCATTCTTCCATCAGGGATATAAACGCTTCGGCATCCCCGCGCTGTGCCCTCTTCACTAACGTATTCATTTTTTCATCCTTCCTCCAAGCACTTCCTTATTTGCGCGCATCTGTTTGCTTTCATACATTAGATATCCATATGGTACATTTCGTTGCATCCATTTAAAAAATTTCAAAAAAAGAGGGCGGAAACTCATCCACCCTCAATACTTTTGTGACTGTTATTTTGTTTGTACTGCCACCTGCGAAACGGTCTGCTCGACTCTCAAACGCTTCGCCAGTGCCTGCATTGCAGGCGCTATGTTCTTGTATCGCCACCTGAAAAACGGCTTACTCGACTCACAAACGCTTCGCTTTTTGTTCGTATCGCCACCTGAAAAACGGTGGCTCAGTTTTCAATCGGATTTACTTTCTGGGCTGCTTCTTCCTGCTCTTTGTAGTAATCCTCGAAAAGCTGATTGGTTGCGTCCAATGTCTGTTTGCTGATATCGGGAAGGTTGCCGCCCCATGTCTTTTCAGCCTGCTTATAGCCCTTCTCCACTGCGGACTGCATTTCTTTCATTTTATCTACATCGCCGCCGGTGAGTGCCATCGCAAACTCAAACATCCTCTCGGAAGTCTTCTTTACGCCATAGTAACCATCTTCTGCGATATCTGCCTGCGCCTGTGTTTTTGTGGCAGCATCAACCGTAAACTTGCCGCTTGCGAGGAACTTCCACATATCGCTGCTCTGGCCATATGTATCAGCCTGTTTATTGAACAGCTTATGTACCATATCCATAAGCTGGTTCTGCCTCGCCTCCTGATCAGATTTCAGCTTTGCTACCAGATTATTTCTCTCGCTCTCGGTCATCTTATTGGTCTTTGCCGCAATTTTGGAAGCTGCCGATTCGGTCTTTACCACCTTATCGCCGCTCTCTTCCTTGCTGTTTTCGAGCGCTTTCTTTCCTTCTTCGGAAAACTGTACCGTAGCGCCGCTCTCAGCAGTCGCTTTCTCGCTCTTTGTCTCGCCGGTCGCTGCCTGCGTATTTGTGTAGGAACTGCCTACCGCTCCTGTGTAAGGCTGTGAATAAGCATCAATACCTAATCCCATTTTTGAATCCTCCTCCGTGAATTGTTGTCTTTTCGATAAAGAAACGGTATCATACTCTTTCTCAGATCAAGCCGTTCCCGGTTTTTATCGAAAACTGTTTCCATCAAAATCCGTTTTATGGATAACACATGTTTATGTTATACTTTATATCGGCATACCCGCAAGAAAACTTTAGGGGGATTTTACATTTTTTACTATTTTTGTTGCTGGTTTTTATGGCTGTTCCGTCCTGAACCGACTGACCGACGCGTTTGCCGAGAACAGGACAGCCTTTATCGCCAGCCCGGCCGATTACAGCCTGCCTGTCATTGACGATTCAGGAGTGGAGCGCAGTATCGAGAATGCCATGGAGCAGATGTTTACCGTCATTGGGAAACCATGAGCGACAAAATCAAGCATATGCCGAAAAATGAGATACGGCAGATATGGAAAAGCGATAACGGAAACAGGCCGGGATTCAGAAATGCGCTGGCTTTCGGCTTGTAAAATCAGGAGGTTTATGATAGTATGGAGATACGAAAACGGAAGGAAAAACAGGTGGGAAGATTGACAGTGACGGAACAGATAGACCGGAAACACCAGGAAGATTTACAGAGGCTAAGAGGTTTTCGCCTGCTTGATGATGATTTTCTCACAAAATGTTTTGAGGGAGATACGGCAAGCATAGAACTGGTATTGCGGATTGTACTGGAAAAGCCGGATTTAAAGGTGCTGGACGTCCGCACCCAGGTATTTGTGGAAAACCTGCTGAACCGTTCAGTGAGGCTGGATATTCTGGCTACGGACAGCACAGGGGCAAAACTGAACGTGGAGATACAGCGCTCCGACAAAGGAGCCGGGAGAAAAAGAGCCAGATACAACAGCAGCATGATGGACGCAAACCTTTTGAAGAAAGGTGAAGACTTCGACAAGCTGCCGGAAACGTGGGTAATCTTTATCACAGAGAATGACGTAATAGGAAAAGGGCTGCCGCTCTATCCGATTGAGAGGTGCTTTTTAGGAACCGGAGAAAGATTTGAGGACGGTTCGCACATACTGTATGTAAACGGTGCTTACCGTGGAGATACGCCAATCGGGAAGTTAATGCATGACTTCTCCTGCACAGAC
>JAAWOG010000083.1 GCA_022799355.1 Lachnospiraceae bacterium
TACGGGCTTTTCCATACATTATAAAGAGCGCGAGACGGGACTCGAACCCGCGACCCCGACCTTGGCAAGGTCGTGCTCCACCAACTGAGCCACTCGCGCATCTGCGTTGTTGTTTTGTGATTTCCTTAACGCAAGACCTATCTTATCAAAGGCTAAAACATTTGTCAACAGTTTTTTTGAAAAAAATAAAATAATTTTTTGTGATATTATTTTTCGGCGGTTTGACACTTCTTTCCTGTTCTGGTACATTTAGGAAATCCGGGTGCATATATAAGAACACAGGGCACAGTAATAGAGGAAGGTAAGACGGTTGTGATGGATAGCAGAAAAATCAGGTTTCTTGACAGTGATGCGTTAAAACTGATCGCAATAGTAACGATGCTGATCGATCATATCGGGGCGGCGATTCTTTTGCCGGCGGGTATGATGGCAGTGAACACCTTAAACAGTTGGATTGATATATACGGTTTATCCCGCAGCATCGGCAGAACAGCGTTTCCGATTTTTGTATTTCTTTTGGTGGAGGGATTTTTCCATACACACAGCAGAAAAAAATATTTTGGACGCCTGCTGCTTTTTGCGCTGCTTTCGGAAATTCCTTTTGACATGGCAATTTATGGAAAGCCCGTTTATATGGGGAGTCAGAATGTTTTCTGGACGCTGGTGATAGGTTTCTTGACGATCTGGGGGATTGAGAATTTTTGCGGAAAGCATCGTCAGTGGCTGATAAGGGGACGGGAAAACAGAATTTTGACAAACTATCCGATTGCAGCATATGTTATTTCTTTTTGTGTTGTTTTTATGGGAGTAGTGACCGCTTATTATTTGCGGGTTGACTACAGGCTGTACGGTGTTCCTCTGATTGTCCTGTTTTATTTTGGAAAGCGTGCGCAGGTCCCCCGGCTGTTTACCTGCATCGCCGGATACCTGTTGTTTTTATGGGAGCCGTACTGCATATTCGGATTTTTGCTGATCCTGTTTTATAATGGCACAAGAAAAAAGAGAGGGAAGGGATTCCGATATTTTTTCTACCTGTTTTATCCGGTGCATTTATTGATTTTGGGACTGATCAGGGTGGCTTTTTTTTCGGGGTGATGTTATACTGAAATTGACTTGGGAAAGCATATGCATGAGAAGGGCATATGCACAATCTGATAACAGTGGATATTTTAGTGCGTTGAGGGATATCTGCGGAACTGGAAACAGCAGAAATCACGAAACGCACAGCTTCATATACGGATGCGTATTTTGCAGGCGTATATGTAAGCTCAGGAAAGTGCGTTGAGGGATATCTGCGGAACTGGAATGGAGGGTACGGTATGAAACTAATGTTTATCGGGGCGGACCATGAGGTGACGGGGAGCTGTCATTATCTGGAAGCCTGCGGAAAGCGGATTCTGATTGATTATGGTATGGAGCAGGGTGTCAACGTTTTTGAAAATGCGGAACTGCCGGTACAGGAGTCACTGATCGACTATGTACTGCTGACACATGCTCATATCGACCACTCCGGCATGCTGCCGGCACTGTACGCAAAAGGATTTCGGGGGCGAATCTTTGCGACGGAGGCGACAGTTGATCTTTGCGGCATTATGCTTCGGGACTGTGCCCATATTCAGCAACAGGAAGCGGAGTGGAAGAACAGGAAAGCAAAGAGAAGCGCCCATCTGGAAACGATGGAACCGGTCTATACGATGGAGGATGCGGACGGCGCGATCAGGGCTTTGGTGCCCTGTGCCTATAATCAGAAGGTGGAGATGGCGGAAGGGATAGAGATCCGCTTTACGGACATCGGGCATCTGCTCGGCTCCGCGAGTATCGAAGTATGGTTAAAAGAAGGCAATGTGGAGAAAAAGATCGTATTTTCCGGGGATATCGGAAATCTGGACCAGCCTCTTATCTGTGATCCGGCATATACCGAGGAAGCGGACTATGTGGTGATGGAGTCCACCTACGGCAACAGGGTTCATTCGGACACGAAGCCGGACTATGTACATGAACTTGCGGGCATTATTCAGGAGACTTTCGACCGGGGAGGCAATGTGGTCATTCCTTCCTTTGCGGTGGGGAGAACCCAGGAACTTTTGTATTTCCTGCGGCAGATCAAGGCGGAGAACCTGATAGAGGGACATCCGAACTTTCCTGTCTATGTGGACAGCCCGCTTGCCGTGGATGCAACGGAAATTTTTAACAGGAACATTGAATCCTGTTTTGACAAAGAGGCTATGGAACTGGTACATCAGGGTATCAACCCGATTTCATTCCCGGGGCTTAAGCGTTCCATCACCAGCGATGAATCGAAGATGATCAATTTTGACAGTGAGCCGAAGGTGATCATTTCCGCTTCGGGCATGTGTGAGGCAGGGCGTATCCGCCACCATCTGAAACATAATCTGTGGCGGGAAGAATGTACGGTTCTGTTCGTCGGCTATCAGGCGATAGGGACGCTTGGGCGTGCTATCGTGGAAGGGGCGGAACATGTGAAGCTCTTTGGTGAGAGCGTTACCGTCAGGGCGCAGATCAAAACCCTTGTGGGTATGTCTGGACATGCGGACAAGAACGGGCTGATTGCATGGATCGAGGGCTTTAAAGAGAAACCGAGAAGGGTATTTATTGTTCACGGAGAGGATTCCGTCTGTAAGGAGTTTGCGGAATGCCTGAAAGTGGAATATGGCCATCACACATATGCGCCCTACAGCGGCACGGAATTTGACCTTGCCACCGACAGACTGCTCTTTGAAGCTTCGCCGGTGCCTGTGAAGAAGAAAGTCTTTATTGTTTCCGATGTTTACAACAGACTGGTATCTGCCGGGAAACGCCTGCTGGCAGTTATCGAGAAGAACCGGGGCGGCACAAATAAAGAACTGTCAAGGTTCGCGGATCAGATCAATTCGCTCTGCGACAAATATGACAGATAAAATGATATCTTACTTTTATCAAGGCTGATGACAGATAAAAGATATAAGCAGCGACATTTGAAACGGAACTGAAATTATAGAAACAGGAGAATACATGAGCGCAGCGGACAGAATATTTATCGATATGTGTAAAGACATTTTGGAGAACGGTACCAGCACCGAGGGGGAGAAAGTGCGCCCCCGCTGGGAGGACGGAACGCCCGCCTATACGATCAAAAAATTCGGTGTGGTGAACCGTTATGATCTTTCGGAGGAATTTCCGATCCTGACACTCAGACGGACGGCGTTAAAGAGCGCAACGGATGAGATGCTCTGGATCTGGCAGAAGAAGTCCAACAATATCCATGATCTGCACAGCCATATCTGGGACGCATGGGCGGATGAGGACGGCTCTATCGGGAAAGCCTACGGCTATCAGATGGGGGTAAAGCACCAATATAAAGAGGGCATGATGGATCAGATCGACCGTGTGATCTACGATCTGAAAAACAATCCGTTCAGCCGCCGGATCATGACGAATCTCTATGTACATCAGGATTTGCACGAGATGAACCTGTACCCCTGCGCCTACTCCATGACGTTCAATGTCACGCAGAAAAAAGGCGAAGAAAAACTGACGCTGAATGCGGTACTGAACCAGCGCTCCCAGGATGTCCTGACCGCAAATAACTGGAATGTCGTTCAGTACGCCGTCCTGGTACACATGCTGGCGCAGGTATGCGGTATGAATGTGGGCGAACTTGTCCATGTGATAGCCGACGCTCACATATACGACCGTCATATTCCGATCATAAAAGAACTGATTACCCGTCCGGCGCACGAAGCGCCGATATTCCGGCTGAACCCGGATATCCACGATTTCTACCAATTTACAAGAGACGATGTGCAGGTAGAAAACTATGAGACCGGTGAACAGATCGTGAACATACCCGTGGCAATTTAGTGCGGGCGAAAATATCAGCGGCGCCTGTCCTCCGGATATGTTCCGCAGCTTAAACAGACAACAGGAAAGGAATTATTACATGAATTTAATCGTCGCAGTAGACAGGAACTGGGCAATCGGCAACAGGGACAATCTCCTTGTGCGGATTCCCAACGACCATAAAATGTTTCAGCAGGAGACCACCGGAAAAGTAGTCATTCTCGGCAGAAAAACGATGGAAACTTTTCCGGGAAAGCAGCCCCTCAAAAACCGCACCAATATTATTCTGTCAAGAAAACCGGACTACCGGGTAAAAGGGGCGGTGGTGGTGCACAGCATAGAAGAACTTCTGAAAGAATGTGAAAAGTATGAGCAGAAGGACCTCTATGTGATCGGCGGCGAGAGCATATACCGGCAGCTTCTTCCCTACTGCGATACGGCACATGTGACAAAGATCGACAGGGCTTATGCGGCGGATGCTTACTGTCCGGACCTGGATCAGGATGAGGACTGGGAGATCACGGCGGACAGTGAGGAGCAGGTTTACTTTGATATCACATACCATTTTGTAAAGTACGTAAGAAAGTCTTCCGGACAATGATTGGCGGGTTAAACCATGGGAAAATACAGAAAGCGTAAACAGATAGCGGGGGTGATAGCGGCCATGCTCATCGCCCTTTGCCTTGTCGGGTGCGAGGGCATCAACAGGGATACGAAGATCGTGCTGACCACCGGTTTTACGAAAGATGAGGTGTTCAGGATAGAGACGGCTTCCTGCTATAAAAAGGAAGTCATGGTGTATCTGACAAACCTGCAGAATCAGTATGAGCAGGTCTACGGGATGGAAATCTGGCAGCAGGGACAGGGCGGCGTCACAATAGAACAGAGTGTGAAGGAGTCGGTTCTGGCGGAGATTGCCCAGATTAAGACGATGAATCTGATGGCGGATAAATACGGTCTGACGCTGAGCGATGCGGAGCAGGAATCTGTGGAGGCAGCAGCGGAAGTTTACTTTGATTCACTGACCGATGCGGAACGGGATCAGCTTGACGTGACGCTCGATACAATACGACAGCTTTACAGGGAATATGCACTGGCGGATAAAGTGTATGATTATATCATAAAAGATATTAACCCGGAAATCAGTGATGATGAGGCAAGGACCGTTACGCTCCAGCAGATTTTTGTGCGGACGGAGACCAAAGACAGGGCGGGCAATATCACACCCTACACGGAACAGCAGAAAAGTTATGCCTATGCCACGGCGGTGGAAGCGCTGCGGCGGGTGGAAGCCGGAGAAGATTTTGACGTGGTGGCAAGCAGGTATAATGAGGCGGAGGAGAGCACCATTTCTGTCAGAAAGGGCGATATGGCTGCAGCGTGTGAGGAGGCGGCGTTTGAACTCGGCAATGAGGAAGTCAGCGATGTCATTGAGACGGAGGAAGGGTACTATATCCTGAAATGTATCAGTACGCTGAACCGGGAAGAGACGGATGTGAATAAGGTAAAGATTGTGGAGGAGCGCCGCAAGGAGGCGTTCAGCAAAGAGTACGATTCCTTTGTGCGGACGCTGACACGCCATATGAACGAGGAGTTGTGGCAGGAGATCACACTGCTTCATGACAGCGAGATCACAACATCCAGTTTTTTTGAAGTGTTCTCGGAGTATTACAGAAAGTGACAACACTCGGATAAAAAGAGAGAATTGCAATAAAAACAGGAATTTAGAGAAATTTAAGAAATGCGGAAAACCCGGAAAAATCAAAGGTTTTCGATGGATTATTAGCACTCAACATGGATGAGTGCTAATTTTCTCTTGACTTGTTTACAAGAGAGGGATAAACTTGTACGTAGCAGGTGCGGAGGAAGGTTTTAGCGTTTTAGACAGACCTTTTTGGCACAAAAGAGTACGACGGGCGCATACGCCGTAAAACGGCAGTATGACAGGAAACAATATCAGGAATAGAAGAAGGAGTGATTTAGAAATGGCAGCAAGAAGCGGAAACTTATCAATTAACAGCGATAATATTTTTCCCATTATTAAAAAATGGTTGTATTCCGACCAGGATATTTTTTACAGGGAGTTGATCTCTAACGGGTGTGATGCGATCACTAAGCTGAAAAAGCTGGATATGATGGGGGAATATACCCTGCCGGATGATTTTAAGGCGAGGATTGACGTGCAGATCCATCCTGAGAAAAAGACGATCAGGATCACGGATAACGGTATCGGTATGACGGCGGATGAGGTGGAGGAGTATATCAACCAGATCGCTTTTTCCGGCGCGACTGACTTTATTGCCCAGTATAAGGACAAGACCAATGAAGACCAGATTATCGGACATTTCGGCCTTGGATTTTATTCCGCGTTTATGGTGGCGGATGAGGTGCATATCGATTCTCTGTCCTGGAAGGAGGGCGCGGAGCCGGTACACTGGGAGTGCGACGGCGGCACGGAGTTTTCCATGGATAAAGGCGACAAGGCCGAGGTTGGTACGACCGTCACGCTGTTTTTAAATGAGGACTGCCTGAAATATTGCAACGAATATGAAGCAAGAAGCGTGGTGCAGAAATATTGTTCCTTTATGCCGACGGAAATCTATCTCTCCAAGGAGGAGAGCGATGAAACGGAGACCATCGACGCGGAAGAAAAGTTAGAGAGCGACGTAGTGGTGGAAGAACTCCCGAAGGAGAAAGAAGAGGACAAGCAGCGTCTGAAAATAAAGAGGCGTCCGCAGCTTTTGAACGATACCCATCCCCTTTGGGCAAAACATCCCAACGAATGCACAAAGGAGGAGTATCTGGAGTTTTACCGGAAGGTATTCCAGGATTATAAGGAGCCGCTGTTCTGGATTCACCTGAATATGGATTATCCGTTTAACTTAAAGGGCATCCTGTACTTCCCGAAGATCAATCTGGAGTATGAGTCTATTGAAGGAAAGATCAAATTATATAATAATCAGGTATTTATCGCAGATAATATCAAGGAAGTTATTCCGGAATTTCTGCTTTTGTTAAAGGGCGTGATCGATTGCCCTGACCTGCCGCTGAACGTATCGAGAAGCGCGCTGCAGAACGACGGCTTTGTGAAGAAGATCTCCGATTATATCACAAAGAAGGTGGCTGACAAGCTTTCCGGTATGTGCAAGACGGACAAGGAAGAATATGATAAATACTGGGATGACATCAGCCCGTTCATCAAGTTCGGCTGCCTGAAGGATGACAAGTTCTGTGAGAAGATGACAGACTATATCCTCTTTAAAAACCTGGACGGAAAGTACCTGACACTGCCGGAGTGCCTGGAAGTGGCAAAGAGCGATCCGGATGAAGTGGAAGAAGAGGAGAAGAAGGAAGAGGGCGAAGGCGAAAACGCTGTGGATGAAAACGGCGAGAAGGTAGAAGCGGAGATCGTGACAGAGGATGTGGAAGATGCCGAAGACGCGGAGGACGTTTCTGATGCCGAAGAAGAGGAAAAGAAGGAAAAAGTCATCTACTATGTGACCGATGAACAGCAGCAGGGGCAGTATATCAATATGTTCAAAGCCGCGAAGATGGATGCGGTAATCCTGACGCACAACATCGACCAGCCTTTTGTGCAGCAGCTTGAGTCTAAAAACGAGGGCATCAAGTTTATGCGTATCGATGCGGACTTAACAGAAAGTTTTAAGGCGAAAACTTCCAAAAAGACGGAGAAAGAGCTGGAGGAAAGCGCGGAAGCCATCGGTAAACTGATGAAAAAGGCGTTGAAAAAAGACAAGCTGGCAGTGAAGCTTGAGAAGCTGAAAAACAAAAAGATTTCCTCGATGCTCACCATTTCCGAGGAGAGCCGCAGGATGCAGGATATGATGAAGATGTATGCGGTGGGCGGTATGGATATGGGAGCCTTCGGACAGGATGGCGAAACCCTTGTCTTAAATGCAAACCATCCTCTGGTACAGCATATTATGGATCACAGGGAAGAGAAGGATTCCAAAATGATCTGCGAACAGCTCTACGATCTGGCAAAGATCCAGAACGCACCTCTCTCCGCCGAGGAGATGGCAAAATTTGTTGCACGAAGCAATGAGATTATGATGCTGCTTGCAAATAAATAAATATGGTTATATGATATACAGGCAGGGACTTTTCCGGTCCCTGCCTGAAATACTTTATACGGCTTAATGGGGCGTCGGTACAGGCGGAACTGGAAAACAGCATGATCAGTGGAAGCGCACGGGACAATTTGCAGATGCGAAGCAGATGAAAATTAGTCCCCAGGGAAAGTGCGCGGAACAGATCATGCGGAACTGAAATGGAGGTTTTTAGGATGAGTGATTATGTGATAAGCTGCTGCTCTACGGCAGATCTGGCAAAGGAACATTTTGAAGAGCGCGATATCAGATATATCTGTTTTCATTTTGAATTGGACGGAGAGCATTATAGGGATGACCTGGGACAGTCCATTTCTTTTGAAGATTTTTATCAGAAGATGAAGGACGGAGCGGAAACCAGAACGTCTCAGATTAATGTGGAGGAGTTCAAAGAATACTTTGAACCGTTTTTGCAGGAAGGGAAAGATATTGTCCATGTCACGCTCTCTTCGGGAATTTCCGGCGTCTGCAATTCGGCTAAACTGGCGGCACAGGAACTTATGGAGCGGTATCCGGAGCGAAAGATAAAGGTGATCGATTCCCTGGCGGCATCCTCTGGCTACGGGCTTTTGATGGATAAAGCGGCGGATTTAAGGGATGAGGGAAAGACGATGGAAGAAGTGGCAGGGTGGCTGGAAGAAAATAAGCTGCGGCTTCATCACTGGTTTTTCTCGACGGACCTGACATTTTATATCAAGGGAGGCAGGATTTCCAAAACCGCAGGTACGGTAGGCATGGTGCTCAATATCTGCCCGCTTTTGAATGTGGATCATGAGGGCAGGCTGATTCCGAGACAAAAGGTCAGAACGAAGAAAAAAGTAATCCAGGAAATTGCGAACAAGATGAAAAAACATGCCCTGGATGGGGCAGACTATAGCGGGAAATGTTATATTTCACAGTCTGCATGTTATGAGGATGCAAGAGAAGTGGCGAATCTTGTGGAGGAGGCTTTTCCGAAGCTTTCCGGAAAAGTAGTGATCAACAATATCGGCACAACCATCGGCAGTCATACCGGACCGGGCACCGTGGCGCTGTTTTTCTGGGGTGATGAGAGAAAGGACTGAGGAATTGGAAGGAGTGATATACGGAAAGACAGATGTCAATAACAAAGAGCCGCGCATAAAGAGCAGGAGAAGGTTTGTGATTGTGCTTGCGCGCATTGTTGTCACACTGATGTTTCTTGCCTGTGTGCTGTTTATCTGGCATAATTCCATGGAAAGCGCCGCACAGTCTTCCTCCCGCAGCGGAAAAGTTACGGAAGCGATCAATGGGGTGCTGGCATCAGTGGGAGGCGGAGCGGTAACAGAGCACTTTATCCGCAAACTGGCACATTTTTCGGAATATGGGCTGGAAGGCGTATTGACGGTGCTGGTGTTTATGGTATACTGTTTAAAACTAAAGGAAGAAGATAAAGGCGCCGAGCGAAGCGAGTGTGCATCGCGAAGCGCGCCATGTCTGAAAGACATGGTATACTGTTTAAAACCACAGGAAGAAGATAAGGGCGCCGAGCGAAGCGAGTGTGCATCGCGAAGCGGGGGTACAAACTGTTTAAAATCACAGAAGCTTCGACGGGCGATTCTCCTGACGGGTTTGCTTACGGCAATCGTAGATGAATCAATACAGTTTTTTTCGGCAGGAAGATCTCCGGGTGCAGGGGATGTCTGTATTGATATGGCTGGTTTTGCCTGTGGCATGCTGTTTATGATGGCGGTGTGTTATGTCTCGGAGCTATGGCAGGTTTTGAGAAGCACCCGCATGATCAGGCGCGGAGATTATATCTGATGACAGCATGTTATATGGCAGGAAAGGCAACGTGAAAAATATGGCTTCTGAATCGAGACAGACGGAAAAATTTTGCAGGCTGAAGGAATTGGTTGGGAAAGAGGTCCGGGGAGAGGTAAATTCTCAGACATTGTTAGAGGATGCGCTGTGGGATGTGCTTGTAGAGCTGGAAGGAAAAGATTTTGAGACGGCAAAGCATTTAAAGTACAGTTATTCCATCAAAGGGTATGAAATTTTTGTCAGCAGAAAAGACAAGTCCATTACCCGCTCTACGGTAAATCTTTCTCTTTGGAATGCGATGGAGCTGCAGAAAGCAGGCCTTCCGGTCAGCGGGCCGAAAAAGCTGAAAACATTCGGGGCGAGTTATCTGTATCCGATCTTTATGGAAATCGGTGTGATCCTGCCCGGGGAGGCAGAGCAGCTTTCGCTGGAATTATAGAATGCAAAGTGCAGACAGGAGAACAATATGGCAAAGAGAATGCTGGACAGTTATGCTTCCGATTTTCGGAAGTTTACGAAAGAGGACCTTTTGGAATCCATTTTAAAAAGCGAAGGAAGAGTCATCGCCTGTGAGACCATCGGCACGCTTCAGCCCATGCTGGGGAATGTGACCAATGCGGAATTTGCAGCGGCAATGGGAGCGGATATTCTTTTGCTGAATATGTTTGATGTCATAAAGCCGGTGGTGAACGGTCTGCCGGAGACGGAGCCGGAAGATACGGTGGCTTTGCTGAAAAAGCTGACGGGACGTCCCATAGGAATCAATCTCGAGCCGGTGGAAGAAGGAGAAGAGGGAGAGACGGAGCCCATGTGGAGAATGTCACCCGGGCGAAGGGCTACCGTGGATAATGCCCTTCGGGCGGCTGAGATGGGCGTGGATATGATCCTTTTGACCGGCAATCCGGGTATGGGAGTCAGCAACTCTTCGATTATCGAAACACTCAAGAGCTATAAAAAGGCGGTGGGAGACCGGGTGATCCTTGCGGCTGGCAAGATGCACGCGGCGGGAATCTTATCGGAAGCGGCGGAAAATATTATGACAAAAGAGGATGTGAAAAGCTTTGTAAAGGCGGGAGCGGATATCATCCTTTTACCTGCGCCGGGAACGGTGCCGGGTATCACTGTGGAATATGCAAAAGAGCTTGTGACATGTGCCCATTCCTTAGGAGCCATGACGATCACGGCCATCGGTACCTCACAGGAGGGTGCTGATACGGATACGATAAAGAATCTGGCGCTGATGTGCAAGATGACCGGTACGGATATCCATCATCTCGGAGATGCGGGCTACGGCGGAATTTCCCTGCCGGAGAATATCATGGCATATTCCGTGGCAGTCAGAGGAATCCGGCATACCTATCACCGGATGGCGGCGTCGGTGGAGAGATAGCGGCAGGAAAGGGAAAAAGAGGTAATGCAGATGGCGAGAAAAACTCTCAATGATGTTGAGAGTTTTCAAAATCCCAAAGGAAAAGATACATTAATCACACAAAGGGCGATCTCCGCATATATTGTTCGTAAGAGAATATATGCGGGGATTTTTTATGTCACAAAATAAGCTGCATGCCGCACAGACAGATTTGCCCGATAAGGGAAAACTACAGATAAATGTGACTTCCACACTGGGCTTTTTTCCGGTGACGGATGCAAAGGTTACGATAACGCTTTCCGAAGCGCCGGATACGATCATAGAAGAACTTGATACCAACATTTCCGGGCAGACGGCAGAGATCGAACTGCCGGCGCCGCCGCTTGATTATTCGCTGGAGCCGGGGGCTGCTCAGCCCTATGCGGATTATGATATCACCGTGAAGGCACCGGGATATGAGTCGGTAGTTATCGAAAAAGTACAGATTCTGCCGGAGGTGGAAGCCATACAGCCCGTCAGTATGACACCGGAGGAGGTGGAGACGGCGCCCGAGGAGGATATTCTGATTCCGCCGCACACACTGTATGGGGAATATCCGCCGAAAATAGAGGAGGATGAGATCAAACCCATGGACGATGACGGGGAGATCGTTTTAAGCAGAGTGGTGGTGCCGGAGACTGTGGTGGTGCATGACGGGGTGCCGGATGATTCCACGGCAAAAAATTATTATGTACCCTACAGGGATTATATTAAAAATGTGGCTTCGTCGGAGATCTACGCCACCTGGCCGGAGCAGGCTATCTATGCGAATATACTGGCTATCATGTCTTTTACATTGAATAGAGTATATACTGAATGGTATAGAAATAAAGGATATAACTTTACAATCACATCCTCCACGGCTTATGACCAGAAGTGGATGCGGGGAAGGAATGTGTTCAGCAATATCAGTTATCTGGTGGATTCGATCTTTGCCAGTTATTTATCAAGGCCCGGCGTCAGGCAGCCTATTTTTACTTCCTATTGCAACGGTTCCACGGTGACATGCAACGGGCTGTCCCAATGGGGCTCCAAATATCTGGGAGATCAGGGATATTCGGCGATAGAGATCATACGGTATTATTATGGCAGCGATATGTACATCAATACTGCCACCAGCGTTTCCGGTGTGCCTTCTTCCTGGCCCGGCTATAATCTTTCCATCGGTGCAAGGGGGGATAAGGTGCGGCAGATACAGCAGCAGTTAAACCGCATTGCACAGAACTATCCGGCAATTCCGACGGTCTCCGCGGACGGTATCTACGGAAGGCGGACGGCGGAGGCGGTCAGGAGTTTTCAGCAGATCTTCGGACTGCCGGTATCAGGCATTGTGGACTATCCCACATGGTATAAGATTTCGGCAATCTATGTGGCAGTGACAAGGATATCGGAACCCGGGACCTGACGGTTATGGATCAGGATAAAACAGGCAGGAACTTTCACGGAAATCTTGCAGTATGTTGTCTGATTTGTTAAGATAAAACGTGTCGATAAATAGACATGGTATAATATCGGCAGATGTGATCATAGATAAAGGGGAACCATATGAGTACAAATGATCCGGCAGAGATGAAAGAGGGCAATGACGGTTTTTTATTACTCCACAGATACAGGGGCGCAGTTATGGGCTTTGCTGCGCTCTGGATTCTTGTTTTCCATGAATGGCTTCCTGTTTTCGGAAATTATCCGAAACTTGCATTGATTGAAAATTTTATTCAGAGAATCGGCTTTTGCGGTGTTGATATCTTTCTTTTTCTTTCCGGAATCGGGATGGTATATTCTATTGAAAAGTCAGATAGGATATCGGTATTTTATTATAAGAGGATAAAGCGTATCGTATTCCCTTTTCTGCTGGTGGCCCTGGTCAGATGGCGGTTTGACGGCTGGACGGCAGCAGAGTTTTTGAAAAATATATTGGGAGTCAATTTTTTTCGGGTAGATATCTATACATATTTGTGGTTTGTGCCGATGATTATGATCTTCTATCTGCTGTTCCCGCCGTATTACCGGTTTTTTAAAAAGGCTTCCAATCAGTTCATTTTTACGGGCTGTGTTTTGACGATATGGCTGATCTGGTCATTGAAGGTGAGAATGACATTGCGGATCGATATGTTCGGGATGACAAACCGAATCCCCATTTTTGTCATTGGGATTCTGGCCGGTTGGGCGGCTCGAAATAAAAAAGTGATATTTGATAAGCTGACATGGGGATTTCTTGTGCTTGTTCTTGTGCTCGGATTATATCTGAGTTATCTGACGGGTTATCTGGGACTGTACATACTTGTCCCGGTATCGGACTGCTGTGTGCCGAATATACTGCTGGCATGTTCCCTTTCTTTCCTGATTCCCGGGGTGCTGTATCAGCTCTGCGAGAAGTCGCCCTTCAAGATCGCCGGCTGGGTAATATCCTATATCTTGTCCTTTTACGGCATGTTTACGCTGGAATTTTACTGTATACAGGAATGGCTGGGAGGGCGGATCATTCAGAGGATGCGGGACGGACACAGGCGCATCGTCGTCAATGCGGCAGTGTTTGTACTGATTACGGTGACTGCGTTTGTGATCAGATGGCTCTCCGGACATTTCTGGATGCTGATGGAACAGAGCGTCGGGAAGGTGAGGGATCTGCCGGTTCCGGCGGGAGCGAAAGATGCGAAAAAAGAGTAACGTTTATGTGGTCAAAGGGAGATTGCTACATGGCAATCTCCTTTTAAAGTAGTACTCCATCCGGTTAGTAACAATACTTTACTGGGCTGAAAAAATTTGCTATACTTCATTAAAAACGGTATTGGAGGACGCAGATATGCCACGTTA
>JAAWOG010000084.1 GCA_022799355.1 Lachnospiraceae bacterium
CCTCGTAAAAAATGGCTATGCGTTTCCACATAGCCATTTGTGTAGTAACTCCATTAGAGTTGCTAACGCTTTTAGCAGTCCACTTTGCGGTAGGACTCACCACTGATAGTATAATACCATATTTCTGAAAATAGTCAATCTTTTTTGCGTAAATACATAAAATCCCCCAAAAATCCGCAAATCAGTGTGCCTTTTTATAGTAGGCCCGAAGCACCGGCTCCAGTTCCCGCCATTTAATCTCGTACATCTGGCGGTAGTCCTCCGGGGTGTAGTAGGGTGTGACCAGCCGTTCCTTCCCCCGGTATATCTCGGTGTAGGGCTTGAACATGTCAGAGTCCGGATCCAGACCGTACAGCCCGTCCAGCAGCTCCCGCCCCTCCTCCATGTTCCTCAGAATCACCGAGACCTGGGATAAGCCCTCATCATTGGGCGGTATGAAATCGTGGATGTCCGCCCCGTGCTTCAAAAGCTCGTCCAGCACCGCTTTCAGCATCTCCCGCAGCTGGCGGTTCCCCGCCTTGCTCTCCTCCACGTAGTAGCTGGGATAAGATTTGCGGGCAAACTGGTCATACTCATTCAGGGCGTGCTGCCAGGCGTTGAGGCCGTGGGAGGTCTTTTGGTTGGGATCCATCCCCATGTCCAGCAGGCGGCGCAGGAGCAGAAAATAGCCCTTGGACCGCTCCGGTCCGGGGCCCACAGTGTGACTGGCCCTTAGAAAGCACTGGCCGATGGCGTCATACCAGATGGGGGCGGAAAAGTTAATGCCATAAGGGTTGACATCGTCCGCGAAGTTCACATCCGCCCCCCGGTCCAGGAGCAGGTGGGCGACTTCCAGATGGTCACTCTTGATGGCCACCATCAGCGGAGATTGGCCGTCATCCTTCTTTGGCGGGGCTTTCGCAAGGCAGGAAATCAGATCCGGTTTTTTATCCAAAATCAAAGCAACCTCGTCCAGCTTGCCCTGACGGATGGCAGTAAACAGCTTTTTCATGGCAGGTCCTCCTTTAAGGGGCAAGCCCCATTATGCCGGCAAGCAATGCACAGGATACCCATACTCCGCCTGCCCTTGTTTTTTACCACATCTATTATATCACCTCCCGCTTCGTCTGTCAGTGAAAAATGTTTTCATCTCTCAAACTTCTCCCCCTCCTTTTCCGGGTTTTTGTCCCTCATTTACAGTATCAGAAAATGTATTATATGTGTTATGATAGAGATAAGCCAAAAGGCGGAACGGACAAATAAGAAAGGATGATCCCGTATGGTCAGAGAAATAGAAAAAAATGATTTGGATGGTTTATTGAGATTGTATATGCAGTTACATAATAATCCCATGCCGGAAAAGACCGCTGAACTATTGCAGATCTGGGATACCATTTTTCAGGATAAAAACCATCATGTGATTGTCGCTGAAGAAAATGGAAACATCATATCTTCCTGTGTCTGTGTTATCATTCCAAATCTGACGCACAGCCAGCAGCCGTATGCTGTGATTGAAAATGTGATAACGGATGAAAAGTTCAGAAAAAGAGGACTTGCAACACAGTGCCTGCATTACGCAAAAGAGATTGCCTTAAAAGAAAACTGCTATAAAATGATGCTGCTCACAGGCTCACGGAAAAAAAGCACATTGGATTTTTACAAAAAGGCGGGGTACAACAGTGACGATAAAACAGCGTTTATTCAATGGATCTAGCGCGGCAAAGGATGTGCATTGAATAACTGCCCGTACAAAGCATGGCCGCCTTCGCAGCCATGCTTTTTCTTTTATCAATAACCGGCCTGCGTTTGAAACCGCTACAACTGAAACTCCTCCAGCTCCTTAAGCCGATCCTCATATTTCGTTCCGAGGCATTCCGTAAACGCCGCTTCCTTTTTCATTCCTTCCAGCGCCGCTCCGGCCGTCCTGATCGATTCGATTGTTCCGGCGCCCGCGATACAGCCGCCCGGGCACGCCATGCCCTCCAACAGATAGCCGTTATATTTCCCGGCTTTTGCCAGCGTCAGAAGCTTTTTACAGTTCTGCAGCCCTTCCGCGCTTGCCACCTTAACCTCCCGCTCCGGCTCTAATTCTTTGATCACATTGATCACCGCCTTTGCCACACCGCCGCTTGCCGCAAAGCCTCTGCCGTCGGCGCTGGCGCGAAGAAGCGGCTCGCCCTCGGGCAGCGTCTCAAAATCAATCTCCTTCGCCGCAAACATCCCTGCCACTTCCTCAAAGGTCAGCACAAAGTCCACATAACTGCGGATGGTCCGCCTGCTCGCCTCTAACTTCTTCGCCGCACAGGGACCTACGAACACGATCTTGCACTCGGGATTTCTCTGCTTGATCAGCCTTGCGGTCAGCACCATCGGCGTCAGCGCCATGGAGATGCACTCTGCCTGTTCCGGGAACAGCTTTTTCGCCATCATGGACCAGGACGGACAGCAGGATGTTGCCATAAAGGGCAGTTTTTCCGGCACTTCCTTCAGGAAATCCTTCGCCTCCTCAATAGCGCACAAATCCGCTCCGATCGCCACTTCCCTCACATCCGTAAAACCAAGCGCCTGAAACGCGCTGCGGATCTGTGTATTTTTAAGCCCCTTAAACTGTCCTGCGATGGCCGGCGCCAGGATCGCGAACACGGGCGTACTGCTCTTTAACGCCATGATTGTCTGATAGATCTGCCCTTTATCCAC
Organism: Lachnospiraceae bacterium; assembly: GCA_022799355.1. Lineage (GTDB taxonomy): Bacteria > Bacillota > Clostridia > Lachnospirales > Lachnospiraceae > 1XD8-76. Next base: position 2,677 of record JAAWOG010000084.1, read on the forward strand.
GATGGCGCTGAAAGGACAGCTCACAAGGCACATTCCGCAGGAGACGCATTTGTCCTGATCAATCTCCGCTCTGCCGTACTCGTCGGACTTGATCGCTCCCATGCCGCAGGCTTTCATACAGGGGCGCTCCTGTTTAATGATCGCGTTATAAGGACATGCATCCAGGCATTTCCCGCACTTGATACACTTCTCCTCATCGATCCTTGACCTGCCGTTTACCATACTGATGGCGCCCTTCGGGCAGACTTCCATACAGGGATGCTCCAGACAGCCCTGACAGCCTTCCGTCACCATAATCCGCTTCTCCGGACAGGAATTGCAGGCGAATTTTATCACATTGATCAAAGGCGGCTCATAATACTTCTCCTCGATCACGCTCTCCTCCACGCCCTCCGCAATCGGCGCGTGCTCCGAAATCTTACGCAGGGACATCCCCATCGCCACCCGCAGCCTCTCGCCCACGATGGCTCTCTCCAGAAAAATACTCTCCCGGTAGGAAGCGATCTCTCCCGGAATAATCTTATACGGCAGCTCTTCCAGCTTCGCCGGATCATCCCCCTCGTAAGCCAGCCTTGCAATCTCCTTAAAAATGGAATGTCTGATTTCTGTTTTGGATGAATACAGCCCTCTCATAGGCACCCTCCCTTTCCGGTTCCGTCATATGGCGGAACACGCTGTTTTTTTGTTTATTTTATTGCTCGTATCAATTTTTCATAAAATCCGTCCGCACTAATTTTTTCCCGCCCGGCAGCATCCGCTCCAGTGTCCTGAGCAGATGATAACCAACCGCCGGCAATGCCCAAAACCATAACACTGGAGACGGGATACGTTTCAAACTGCCCTTTCATCATTTCATTCAGGGTTTGCAGCTGCATAACCGAATCAAGTTTCATATGATTCTCATAATCGGTTAACGAAATCTCTTCCCAGGGATTTTTCATCAGATCACCTCTCATTCACTCACAGCTTCCCCGAACCCCGGGAAATCCCGCTTCCCTGAAACCTTAACGGAAAATTTCCATGGTCCTCTCCAAAATCCCGTTCAGATAAGCGATCAGCACTCCGTAATTTGTCACGGGCACCCCCTGCTCCCGGCAGCGCCTCAGCCGATACTGCATCTCCCTTCTGTTCAGCATACACCCGCCGCAGTGCACCACCATCTTATAAGATGACACATCCGTCGGAAATTCCGTGCCGGACACAAAGGAAAACGCAATCCGGCGTCCCTCTTCCTCTTTCCCCTTTCTGTGACGCCGGATCAGGTTTGGCAGCTTCACGGTACCGATATCCTCACACTGTCTGTGATGGGTACAGCCCTCACAGATCAGCACTTTATCGCCCTCTCTCAGCCCTTCCACAAAAGCCGCCCCTTCCGCCAGCAGCCCCAAATCCCCTTTATAGCGCGCCATCAGTATGGAAAAGGAGGTAAGGGGCACCGACTCAGGCAAAATCTTATTTACCCGGTCAAAAACCTGACTGTCCGTGACCACCAGCTTAGGAGGCGATACCAGTTTCCGAAGCGCCTCCTCCAGTTCTCCGTCCCGGCAGACAAAGGCGAAGGCTCCCGCCTCCAAAACACCGCGGATCACCTGCTGCTGAGGCAAAATCAGCCTTCCCTTCGGCGCTCCCGCATCTAACGGCACCACCAGCACCACCGTATCTCCCGGCGACAGCAAATCCCCGATCAGCGGTTTCTCCGTCCCCTCTTCCGGCAAAAGCGCCGCCACGCGTTCCTTTAATTCCCTGATATGCCGCCCCGTTTTTGCGCTCACCCACAGAATATTCTCCTGATCCTCCGGCACTTCCCGCAGCAGATCCGCCTTGTTATACACCAGCAGACAGGGGATATTTCTCCGGCGAAACACAGTAAGCAACTCCTGCTCCAACTCCCCGGAAGGTGCTCCGGCGTCCGCCGCCACAATGGCGATATCCGCCTGCCGCATCACCTGCTCCGCCTTTTGCACCCGTTTCTCACCCAGCTCCCCGGTATCGTCAAGCCCCGGCGTATCGATCAGTACTACCGGTCCCAGAGGCAGAAGTTCCATTGCCTTATGGACCGCATCCGTGGTTGTCCCCTTTACCTCCGAGACTACCGAGAGATCCTGCCCGGTAAAGGCGTTCATCAGACTGGACTTACCAACACCCCGCCTGCCGAAAAAAGCAATATGTACCCGCTCCCCCGCAGGTGTCCGGTTCATACTTTCCACTGTTTTTCCTCTCCCTCAAAAATAAAAATCTCTCTGTCCGTCCTTTGTTTTTATCAGCCGCTCCTTCGTCAGCGCCCGCACTTTGTCACTGTCGATCCGATCCGTCTGCCTCCTGATCATCTCTTCCCCGATCCGCCTTGTCTGCGGCGACGCGTAATCTTCCAGATATTCCTGCAAGGTCAAAAGCGCGTTGGGCAGGCAGCAGTTATGGATCTGCCCGGACTTACACAGGGACATAAAGCGGTCCCCGGTTCTGCCCTCCCTGTAACACGCCGTACAGAAGGACGGAATATAACCAAGTTCCATCAGCCAGCACACCACCTCATCCAAAGAGCGTCTGTCCGACACATCAAACTGTGCCGAATTTTCCTCTGCCGGCTCCGGCTTGCCATAGCCGCCCACACTGGTTTTGGAACCGCCGGAAATCTGGGATATCCCCAGGTGCAGCACCCTCTCCCGCACCTCTTTTTTTTCTCTGGTGGAAACGATCATACCGGTATAGGGTACCGCCACCCGGATGCAGGCCACGATCTTTGCAAACATATCATCGGAGATACCGTTGTCGAAAGCACCCGGATCAATATCGTCGGCAGGACACACCCTGGGCACACTGATTGTATGAGCCCCCACACCGTACACCGCCTCCAGATGTTCCGTATGCATTAACAGCCCCGCAAACTCGTAGCGGTATCCTTCCAGCCCGAACAAAACGCCCAGCCCCACATCGTCGATGCCGCCCGCCATGGCGCGGTCATGCGCCTCCGTATGATAAGCGTAGTTGCTCTTTGGTCCGGTGGGATGCAGTTTTTCATATCTTTCTTTGTGATAAGTCTCCTGAAACAGAATATAGGTGCCGATTCCCGCCTCTTTCAGCCTGCGGTAATCCTCCGCTTCGGCCGCGGCGATGTTGACATTCACCCGGCGTACCGCGCCGTTTTTATGACGGATCGAATAGATGGTCCGAATGGATTCCAGAATATATTCCAGCGGATTGTGCACGGGATCTTCCCCCGCCTCCAGCGCAAGACGTTTATGCCCCATATCCTGCAGGGCGATAACCTCCGCCCGGATCTCCTCCTGAGACAGCTTTTTCCGCGAAATATGATGATTTTTTGCATGATAGGGACAATAGAGACAGCCGTTGACACAATAATTGGAAAGATAGAGAGGTGCAAACATCACGATCCGGTTCCCGTAAATATCCTTTTTGATCTGTTCCGCCAGCGCATAAATCTGCTGATTTTTTTCTTCCAGTTCGCAGGCAAGCAAAACCGAAGCCTCTCTGTGTCCAAGCCCCTTCCCAAGGCGCGCCTTCTCCAAAATGGCATCGATCGTCTCCTCATCCTGCTTATGCGCCTCCGCATAGGCGAGAGTATCCAGTATTTCCTGATGGTCAATAAATTCCTCCGCATGGATGGATTTCGGATTGTACATAAGATGCCTCCTTGCTGTCCTTTTTATCCTCTGTCCCCTTCCGGCCGGCGGCAGGTGTCCGCAGACGTTCACCTGCCGCCTTAGCTACCATCAGCATATCGAAAAACAACGGCTCTGTCAATAAAACCGGCGCATCAAATTGTATGCCTGTCCGTCCGGATCGTATTCCCGTCAACCACAAATCCTGCGCGGAATCCCCCCGACAGACTCTCTCCCTGCATCCTTTCATACTTTTTAATTGCAAGAATATCCGCTCTGTAATCAAGATATGTCCGGTTCTTCCCCGGATCATTGAGCAGTTTATCAAACGGCGCATCCAATCCCTCGATCCTGCCGTTCTCCACTGTGATGTCTGCCAGTGCCACTTTGCCGCCCGTTGCTTTCTGCAAAAATTTCTCTATCCCCATCGCCGCTTTCAACAGGTACTGCTCCTGTTTGTTCATCCCCTGCATCCCCGCATTTATGGAAATATAAGTATCCGTCAGTTCCCCGGAAAAACCGTTCAGGATGTCCTCTGTTTTTTCCTTCACAGCCACATCATTCATTCCCGTCACTTCCGCTTTTCCGTCTATGCCGATACTGACTTCAAAAGAAGGTATGGGAGAAATGCCGGCTTGCTCCATCTGCCGGAAAATTTCTTCACCGATATCCGTCTGCAGTTTTGCGGAGGCCGCGGCGCTGTCAATCTCCTGGGCGGATGCAAAGATATTGACCAGCCCTTTCTCCTGCTCCGTCAATGCCTCGCCCGCCGCCATTTTAGAAAGAAGTTCATCCTTACGGCTTTCGTCAAAAACTTCCCCTTCCGGCAGATATTCCGCCGCCTGTTCGTTATGCAGCTCATCCATCTTCTGTGTATAATACGCCCCGTACTTTTCCCTGATCCGTTGAAGCGCCAGCTTTTCTTCCGCCGCATCCTGCCCGTCATGCAGTTTCCGGCGCAGCGCACCGGCGTATTTTTGCATTTCCTTCGCCTGCTGCCAAAGCACGTTATCCTCTGCCGCCTGCTTCGTCTGAAAGGAAAGATGGTAATATTCCTCCGCATTTACCAAAGAACCGTCCTTCGCCAGTACTTTCACGGTATACTCCCGGTTTTCCAGGTTCCAGTTCGGTACGGTCACACTCTTACCGCCATTGCCGTTGTCCCGCCCGATTCCCACCTGATTCCCGTCACCATCATACAAAACAAGGTCATAATCACAGCCCTCCGGAATATGGTCAAGGGTTACTGTTATATCAAGGTTATGCTTGTTATCCACCGTTCCTGACATCCTGTACTCCGCCGTATTAAACCGGTAATAGTCAACATCGTCCCCGTCCGACAGCCTCCCCTGCAGGTATCCGTCCGGCTTATTGATGATCGAAGTCAGATCAAGCTCCCTCCCGAAACAGTCCACACCCTCAAACTTATTGCTATTTTGGTAATAATCATTGGAAACTTTTTCATTCTCCCTGATAACCTTGTTAAAATACCGGCTCACGGCAAAATTCTTCGGATTCCAATGGATTACTTTGTTTGATAATGATATGCCGTTCAATTCATTAACCTCCATATTCTTTGCTGTACGGACTCCTCCGCTTTCGGCTTTCTGCCATCACTTAATTTATCGCCGGAGACTGCCTGCTTCCTCCGTCATTTCAAGGAGATCGGCAATCTGTTCAGCACATCATACAGCCGCCCCTTGCCAAACGTATCATTTCGCAAAAAAAGCGGTCTCTCTGCCTGTCTGTTCTCCCGGTACAGCTTCATATAGGCATCTTTCGCCTGATAAAAACTGTCTTCCAATTCTTCCAGCTCCTTTGTCGGCATTTCAGGAATATTTCCCTGAAAAACCTGACTCCGGGCTGCTATCCGGGCACAGGATTTCTGCCATTCCACTTCCTGTTCATACTGTATATCCAGCCATTCTGTCTCCTCTTCTTTTGTCAGCGGCGTTCCATCCGTCTTATAATACCGTTCCTTCTCATGACGCTGTTCTATCTCTGAATACAGCCTTGCATAACTCAGCCCGCAGGCATTTACAACATCCGAATAATCATACTGCCCTTTTTCTTCTCTGACTTCTTTTAATATTTCAGCCCTCATATCGCCAAACGATGTCACCGACCACACCGCCGTATGCTTTATTTTATCCATTAAGGTTTCTCTGTTTTTTGATAATTGGGAAATTTCCACGGAATCCCTGTGAAATACTTTCTGTTCTCCATCCTGACTCCCCTGAGATTTTAAATACTCTCTATTATAATTGCTATAATTGTTTGTGATTTCCATTGACATAATTTTCATACTCCTTTAAAAATTCCTGCCTGCAGCTCCAATCCTCAACTAACGTATCGGAAAAAGAAGCGGGATTTTTCATTCTGTTTTTATCATTTGTGAATTACAGGATCTCTGCCCGTCAGAATTTCTTCCGAACCTACTGCGTCAGCTTATTGAACAAAGCCTGATAGAACGTCTTTTCATCCGCGGCAAACTCCGCATTCCTCTCCGATACCTCACTCAGCGGATTCTCCAATCGTTCCATAATCTTCTTCACAGCCGCAATGTTGCTCTCGAGGTCGTCACCGAAAATATCATCATTCCCGCCTGTTTCAAAATCCTGTTCCATAGCAAGCTGCGATAATGTACTTGAAAATCCCTGCGGAAATGGGTTTATGCCTGTTTCCTCAAGGGTTTTCTGCCATGCCGTTTTCAGATTTTCCGTTGCATGCTCCAGATAATAATCGCTTATGTAAGCTATCTGTTTCCTTGTCCTTTCATCCGCAAATGTATAAGTCCTGTTATTTGCTTTCAGCATTTCATAAGCGGCCTTCGCCTCGCTGTCTGCCTGTGATTCATACCACCCATTTTCATTCCTGCCGTACTTCATGCCGTTGACTGTGAAAGCCTTTGATGTGTCTATGCCAAGATACCCCATCACATCGGAAACGCCCTCATTCCACCTGGCATATTCTTCCTGGGAATACGCTGCCGTATGCATATTTCCACAAGCGTTGCGAAGCAGTGTAGCCAGTGAATCCGCCATCTTCTGCGCTTTCATATATGCCTGCGTGTCATATGGATCATCCCCGCCCGAAACCTCCACGCCCTGCGGCTTTACCGTCAGTATGTAACCGTCATTCACCGCAATGCGTCTGCCGGATGCAATATCAACGGCGTTTCCCTGTCGGTCCAGGGATGACCTTTCTGCCAGCCTGATCGGTGTTTTCAAAACCTGCGCCAAATCCTCCACAGGATGTAACAGGTTCTGCATGGAACCATCGAAAGCCTCCCTGTCTTTTATTGCCGTATTTTTTATATTTGATGTGACCTGTCTGGTATTGGGATTGACATACCAAGATCGATTATTTAAAATCTCCATTTCTTTTTATCCTCCATTATTTTACCGCGCAGTTCTTTTTACTCTTTATATCGGCAAAATTTGGGCACAATCAGCCAAAAGGGAACAAAACCTGTTTGAAATGGAACGAAATTTTTCTCTTTTGAAGCAAACGGTCCTAAAGTTTTTCGCAATGGTAACGTTTTTATTTCACAGGACGCCGTTTCCTGTGAAAAAAGGACTGTCGAAACAGCCCTTTCCTCTCTTCACACTAACTCCCATTCGCCCGCTTTGGCGGGCACTCAAATCAGAATCGTGAAATTTATAATTTCACGCTATCGCGGCACTCCACACCATCTCCCTAAATCATCACGGATGCTTCCCCGTCTCATAACACCATCTCGCAATATCCCCAATCAGGGCAAGCGGGAGGGGCTTATCGTAGGGAAGCTGGATGGTCCCCTTGCTGGTCTTATAGCCTTTAAGTCTTTCCGCAAACGTCTCCACCGCTTCCGGTCCCGGGTACAGCCCGATATGTTTTTTAAATCCGGCAAACTGAATAATATTGTGTTTATTCCAGAAAGTCGGCATACTCCATGAAATTTTTTCCTCCGCCTCGGGCAGCACCTGCCGTATCGCACTTCTAACCGCCTTAAGATACTGCCGCGCCTCTTCCGGCTGCGCAGCGATATACGCATCGATGGTTTCCGGCGCTTTGCCGCAGTAATGCCCCTGATTCCTCCGTTTAAAACTGCGCCCGCACTCAGGGCATGTCCACATCATTTTTTCTTCTCCTGCCATCCTTTTTCCTCCGCCCTGCGATCCTGTCCGATACCGACAGGACAACTCTCCTTCTTCCCTTACTTCCACTTCTCCATACCAATCTTCCGCATCGGTCTCTTCTACCCTTCTCCCCGATCCCGTATTCGATCATGGTATTTTGGCATGTCGCCCATACTGCAGCGCATCACCCGATTCCCCAGATACCGAAAACTGCCGTCCTCCTCAAATTTTACCGTCACCTCATGGGTAACCGCCGCATCGTCACACAACAGCATTTCACACACCGCGTCCACCGTCAGCGTCACCGTACCGTCCTCATTCTCCCGGATCTGCACAACCTCCGGAACCGAAGCGCTGAAAAAAACAGGAGCGTCATTGGAGTATTCCTGCATCTCCCAGGCATAGGTGCGGCTTTTTGCATCGTACACCGCATAACGCCGCAGCTCCTCCCCCGTCACCGGCAAATATTCCGCCATCAGGCTCTCGAAGTCTTCCTCCGGTATCCCACTTCGGTGATCTTCCGCCGGAAAGAGCTCCTCATACTTCATCCTGTAAAAATATTCATACAGCCCATTATAGTCCAGCTCTTCCATATGCGCTTCATCCCAGTCATGGCAGAAAAGGTTATTCCCCTTATAAGCCACCTGCAAAACACATTTTTCGGACATCTCCCTGTTTTCATCCGACATCGGAATTACCCGCACCATGCAGCTTCCATCCACCACCTCCGTCACTTCCGGATACCGGGGCACACACAGCTTATAAGCAAACCAGCCTTTCCCGGTAAAACGCCACTCCTCTATTTTGGTATGGTCAAGATAATTCAGTACCGGCGCCTCTTCACTCTGCCATGAAACAACTGCCGTTATCACATACATATCCTTCCCATCGCAGTAATACTTCAATCTGCTGATCCTGCCGTCCCCGGATATTTTATAGAGGATCTCTCCGCCGCATTCTCCTCTCGCCACCCCCTCTAAAAACGCTTTGAACCTCTCATGGTTCCGCATATCGGCATAGGGTTCGGAAGTCAGAACACAACAGCCCCTCTCCGCGATTCTCTCCACCGCCTTTTGTATCTGCTCCCCGGGAATTTCAATAGAACTGCCATAGCCATCTTCTCCCCCATACTTTGGCAAAAGATCCCGCACCAGTTCCATTTTCGCAAAACAATCTTTCTCCGCCTCCGCCCGCTCCTTCTCACTTACCGGCAGGCCGTAGCCCTTTGTTTCCCTATCTCTTTCCTCCCCTTCCGCTTCCTCAGCAAGGTTTCCGTCCTCCCCGGCAAAGCCTGCTTCTTCCGCAAATTTTCCGTCTTCCCCGGCAAAGTCCGCTTCCTCTATCCTGCCATCTCCGATATAAGCCGCTTCCTCCGCCCATCCATCCTCAGGCAGGACCGCTCCTTCCATCCCGCCATCCAAATCACCATGCCGGGGCTGCTTTATTCCCAACCAAAACCCCAGGACACAGCCCAACAGCAAAAGCACCGCCAACACCCTGTTCCTTTTCACACCAATCACACCTCATCTGCCGAATGCGGAAATAACTATATTAAATATATTCCGCAATACATTTTACAAAGACAATTACCCCGAGCAGACAAAGAAGGGTTCCGAACACCCTGTTCATATAACTGATCTTAAACTTCACGGCCTTCTTCCGCACCATCGGCACTACCAGAGCGATCACGCCCCACCATACATAAGTACCGAAAAAAACGCCGCAGACCATCATAAGCCTCTGTGCCGCAGTGGCTCCTGCCGAAAAACCAAAATAAGAAAATGCCAGAAGAAAAATAAAAATAGTCGCCGGATTTGTCATGCCTATCAGAAAAGAAGACAGACACATCCCGGCGGATTCCGCCGCATTCTTAATCTCCGGCTCCGCTTCCTGTTTCCGCAAAAGCAGCCTGACGCCTATAAACAGGATCAGGGAACCGCCCGCGATATGGATCACGGTCTCATGCCGCGCTATAAAGTCGGAGATCAGCGTGATTCCGAAAATCCCCACACAGGCATAAAAACTGTCCGCGCAGGATGAACCCAGCCCCGTCAAAAGACCGGCGCGCCGCCCGTAATAAAAAGTCCTCTGCACCGTCAGCGCCCCTATTGCACCTCCCGGCACGCCGAACAGTACTCCAATCAAAAATCCCTGCAGCAAATAACTCATTTTGTCCTCCATCTTAAATTGTACTATCCGCCACTACATACGCCGCATATTCATGATCAAAATGATATCCCAGTTTTTCCGCAAGCCCCACCGACCATCTGTTCTGGGCATCCCAGCTCGGATACCAGCCCCGCCTCAGGCACTCCAGAATCAGCTTCGCCCCGCAGATAAGCGCCAGTCCCCTTCTGCGGTAATCTTCCCTTGTATCAATCTGAACCTCGATTCCTCCTATATAGCCGGTATAAGAGGAGGCTCCCGAAACCGCTTCCCCGTCCTTTAACATCACAACGCCCAGCCCATATCTGCGGTATGTATCATACTCTTTGTACTGTTCCACCCAACTGCTGCTCCATTCCTCCTCGCTACAGCGCTTAAACAATTCTTCGTCTATCATGTTCAGCTCATAGCCACCCGGAAGCCTGTCCACTATCCTCTGCAGCCTTTCCCTGTCAAAGACATCCGGCTCTTTTTTGATCGCATACCGGACCGTTTTCTTCGCCCTGTCCCCCAGACATTCCTCTATCAGTTTCGCCCAGCCTTCATCCCGGGGCACTATGATCCTGAAACCTCCCCTCTCCCCCGGCCGCTGAGCGGTGTCCGGTCCGCAGCCATTCGTTTCGCTTTTCTTATGGTCGATAAATTCCCTCTCCGGCTCCCCCGCCAGGAAAACAAAATCTCCCAATACCGCCATGGCAGATACCGGATTTCCCAAAGAATTCACATAGATCTTTCCCATCACCCCCTGCAGACAGGACCAGATCATCGTCTCCTGCCATCCGTCAAACAGCATTGCAGCTTTTTTCGTCTCCTTCAATTCCCAAATCATACCGCCATCCTGCCTTTCTTGTCCCCTCACGCCCAAATCCTCCACAGACAGCCGCCAGCCACCGGCGGCTCCGCCTAAAGAACAATATCCTCGCAAACTTCCGACTTTACACAACCATAATCAGCGTCCCCGCTCCGATCAGAACGCAGCCGATAAAAGATCTTACGGTAAACTGCTCATGCAGAAACACAAAGGCAAGCACCAGCGTAATCACCACGCTCAGCTTATCGATCGGAACAACTTTGGACGCCTCTCCTATCTGAAGCGCCCGATAATAACACAGCCACGAAGCCCCAGTGGCAATACCTGACAGAATCAGAAACAGCCAGCTCTTTTTGCTGATCGCCTGCAGACCGCCCTCAGCGCCCGTCACAAAAACCATCCCCCATGCCATAATCACAACAACCACCGTTCTGACAGCCGTAGCCAGATTGGAATTTACCCCTTCAATCCCGACCTTTGCAAGGATCGATGTCAGCGCCGCGAAAACCGCGGAAAGCAGCGCAAATAAAAACCACATACGGATTACCTCCCATGAAATATTATAATATTTC
>JAAWOG010000015.1 GCA_022799355.1 Lachnospiraceae bacterium
AAGCTCGAAAAATATAGGAAAGGAACGACAAAGATTCGATTTTGTTTTCCCTTTCTCCGTTCTATAATCAACCTTAGCAGTGCCAGATTTATCCGTTGGAGGGGTCGTCATGCATGACATAGAGGAAGGCTGCCCGGTTCAGGCAGATCACCTGTCCTGTGGGATTTGCCAGGTGCTTCTCGACGAATCCCTGACTATCCGCTATGCGAACGGCGCTTATTACCACCTGTTCGGATATACGGCCGAATCGGCCGAGTCTGCGGGCTTTACCTCTCTCAGTTTTATCACCTATCCTCCCGGCTGGACAACGGTCAAGGAAACGATTCAAAACGCCCTTTCATCCCATCAGTACTCCTTTCAGCTGGAGACCCGCGGGGTCAGCCGGCAGGGGCAGGTGCTGACCGTTGTCCTCTGCTGCCAGCAGGAGCAGGCGGACGTCGACAGCCTCAACTGTGCCGTACTGGACATTACCGACAGGGCGGACACCCTGGACCGCCTGATACGGGGCGCGGAGGAGCATCAGCTGCTGTTCAAACAGACCGGCCGGTTCATCTACCGTTATTATCTGGATACCCGAACCGCGGTGCTGACCCCCGACGCGGCAGAAGAATGGGGTCTTCCGGAACGGGTGGAAAATCTGCCGGACAGCCACAGCGATTACGCTTCACCGGATACCCGCGAGGAGTACTTTCGGTTTTATCATGACATGCTGGCGGGTAAACCACAGGGAGAAGTGGTCATCCACTATCGAAAAAAAGAGGTATACTCGTGGTACCATTGTACCTTTTCCATGGTTTACGATCGGGAGGGCAAGCCTCTGCACGCGCTGGTGTCCTTTGAAAATATCAACGAGCAGCGAGAACGGGAAATGGCGTATAAAAAATGGAGCCAGTACTATCAGGAGCAGTTGAAAAACGCCGTCGCCTATTACGAGTGCAGCCTCAAGGGCGATTACCTGGAGCACATCGGTGAGGATGCCGCACAGCAGCTGCCGGATCACCTGTTCCGTTCCTACGACGGTGCACTGGATTATCTGCTGCGCAATGTCATCTATCCCGACGACCGGCAGGCTTACGGCGCATTTTTCGCCCGCTCCTCCCTGCTGGAACAATTCGATCAGGGGACGCGTGAATGCTCATTGGAATGTCGTCGTCTGGACGAAGGGGGCCATCCCTATTGGACACAGGCCACCGTCCAGCTGCTTCCCGACCCCTACTCCGACGATATCAAGGCTTTTATCCTTGTCAAAAACATCGATCAGGAGAAACGCCGCCATCTGCTGCTGCAGGAGCGGTCCACCAGGGATTCCCTCACCGGGGTATTCAATCGCGGCACTCTTTTGGAGCAGGTGGAGGCTCTGCTCAAAAACAGCGGCCCGCAGGATCAGCATACTCTGGTTATGGTGGACATCGACCATTTCAAAGAGCTGAATGACCGTATGGGCCATCAGTTCGGGGATTACGTACTGACTTCGACCGCGGCCTCCCTGCGCAGCGTCCTGCGTTCCGACGACCTGATCGGCCGTCTGGGCGGCGATGAATTTGCCCTTCTTTTAAAAAACCTGCCCCCCGAGCCTTTTCAGCCCCACGATATCGGCGTTCATACCGATCAGCAGGCGGTTCTCCATCGCGTCAGCCGGGCGCTGTCCTGCTCCTTCGAGGACGGTATACGCACCACCGGCAGCCTGGGTGCCGCTGTTTATCCCCGGGACGGCGTTTCCTTTGATGAGCTGTACAACCATGCCGACATCGCTCTGTACGAAGCCAAACGGCAGGGGCGCGACCGCTGCCTGCTCTATCAGCCGACGATGCGGAAAGGGGGCCGGGGAGCGCGGGACGGTGTCCCGCCTCCCTGTCCACTGCTCGGTTCATCCAACGCCCGCTCAAGCATTCCCTGCCTGCAGCGCCAGGGAGACTGCGCCTGTTACCGCACTTTGCTGGAACTCTCCGGTTCCCTGGTGCTGGAATACGGGCCGGAGGGGCTCCGCTATATGACACCATCAGCCTGCCGTTTTTCGTTCTATCACACTATTAAGGAAATAACAGGCCGCCTGCTTCCTTCCCGTGCGGACATTCATCCCGGCGACTGGGAGCAGGCGGAAGCCTTTGAAAAACAGATTGATGACGGCGCCTCCCAAGCGCTCGCAGACCTTCGGCTCCGTCTGGTGAACGGGCAATATCGCTGTTGCCATCTCACACTGGCCGTTCTGCGCGGACCGGCGGGTGATATCCAGCAGTCCATGCTGTCCCTGCGCGATTAACTAACCGGTTGCCAGAAGGCTCCTGCCCATAGGGGCAGGAGCCTTCTTTTTGTAAACTCATCTCATTCGCCACAAACCGGTATTTTTCTGTTTGATAGGGCAGCTTCCAGAGGTTGTACAGCTTTGTGAAATAAATATCAGACAAACCAATTAAACTTTTACACTGATTTTTGTGAACTATTTTTATTACTTTACATAATATCGTTGTATCTCACGATGGTCCTACCTATAATAGGGACCAGAGGGAAATCGGCAACCGCCGGCTGGAGGGAACAGCCGGCACAAAAAAGAAAGAAGGTAGAAGAGTCATGAAAAAAGTGTCGAAGCTGCTGGGTGTTTTGCTGACGTCGGCCATGCTGGCATCCGCGGTTCCGTTCGGCGCCGCGGCCGAAGGCGGTACAGTAAACCTGATACCCATCACCGACGGCAGTCTGTGGGAGGCCCAGGCGGGGGATAACGACTACAAGGAGCTGAACGCCGACGGTACGTGGATCTCCGCCGCTATTGACAGCTCCGGCGCCGTCACGCTGAAGCGCACCGCCAATGCCAAGGATGGCTATCTGTGGCCCCGTATCCGTATGCCTCAACCGGCGGATTCCGCTATTACCATCGACCTGTCGACCAATCCCTATATCTACTATGACCTGACCGCGGCGGAAGGCACTAAGTGGAATCTCGGCATCGCCGTCAGCGCCACCGATTCCATCGGCCTTGCCAAGGGTATTACCAATAACACCCCCGGTGCCGCCAAACTGGCCAATATCACCGACGACGGCGCTCCCGGCACTTATACATCGGCGAGGATGGCGATGTTGTTGTCCTGCGAAAGCCACGGAGTAAAATCAAGAGCCTCATGCGGCCACACCTCCCGCAAATCTTTTATTTCTTCAAGTTTGCTCAAATTCGCCATTTATACACTTCTCCTTTTTCCAAATCGGATAATCGTTTGCTATACATTTGTGTTCCCACTCCCGCGACCAGTTTTCCATATCATATTCGCTTTGCATCGGACAGTCATTATAAATGTCCCCGGCAATTTCAAAAATCGTATCCTTCAATTCCAAATGGTCTATGAACTTATCAGGAATGCCGCCGATTCCGACATTTGCGCCCACGATGTTTCCAGCTACCGCGCCCGTAGAATCGCTGTCCCCTTTATGGTTCACAGCAGCAATCAAAGCTTTCTCAATATCTGTCGGATACCGCAATGCGCAGAACACGGCGATTGCCAATGTCTCCTCGGCTACCCAGCCTTCTCCCAAAGCATGGATGGCGTCCAAATCAGAAATGTCAGATGATGCAAGTTCCATCGCTTTTTCCATCAACGTTTTAAACTCTTTCAAATGCGCCGCATTGGAAAACATCACACGCACCCAGGTCAGGGAATCTTGCACTGCTTGGGGGATGGAATGTTCGCCATCCTGGGCAAGACACCAGATAATATGAACCAGTGCCGCAGCGGGAATGTATCCAAGTTCATGTCCGTGCGTGAGTGCCGCAGTTTCCGCGCCTATGCGCATGGCATCTTCCGGCCCATAATGATTATTGTCTATAAAATACAGACCGATTGGTGCAACACGCATCACTCCACCACAGCCTTTGCTGCCGTTTATCGGATTATCAATTGTCCCGCTGCATCCTTCCCTGATAGCAGACAGGCAGGTTGTCCCCGGTGCCCGTCTGGCAAACAGTTCGGGCAGATGGGAAAGCCATGTATAATGATAATCGCTGTCGCATTTTAACGGATATTCTTCGGTCTGCGTCCGATACCATTCTTTATAACAGTATGCAATATAGGACGGATAACTTCCAACGATACCCCTTGTCCGCCCGCGAGTCGTTCCCAAAAGCAGACCATTGGCAGTAAACAGCGTCATCTGCGTATCATCAGAGATCAGGGCTTTCCCGTCTGACAGGTCATACGATGTAATGCCGTTTTTTCCGTATTTTTTCACGATACCCGGCTCGTCAAGAAACTCCACGGCATATCCGAGTGCATCCCCAGCCGCACCGCCAAGGAGGCACCCTTTGAATTTATCCAGACTTTTCATATTACAAATCCTTCCTATCTTTAAGAGGGATGCCATTCTTATCCTTCCATGTAGCTGGACCGCTGACGCTGTATCCCATCAGGAAATCGGCAGCAGCAGACGGACTGGAAAATGGAATATTTTCCGTAGTGGTTAAATTCTCAACCTTCTTGCTGGAGAGAATCTCATTGCGTTTTCCTGCCATGCGTTTTCCAAGCGATTTTATGCTTGTTTTTTCATTCAGCTTTGCGCCCTTTAAAACAACAAATCCCTCTGCGGTAATCTCGCCCTCTGCCATCACATTTCCAACAGACACATAGAAACGTCTGTCAATATCATCCTTATCGTCACCCGCCTGTATATCAAGCGGTTCAAGTGCTTCACAGCCGAGTGTCCCAAGAACAATCTTCATGTTATCGAGAAATTCCTCCATTGCTGCCTTGTCGTATTCAGATATCACGGTATTTGAAAATGTCTGCACCGTAAGGATTTCATACCGCTTCACATCCTTGGCAATCTCAAACGCTCGCTTTTCAAGATACCTTACGAGAGTCTTGTTCAACATGGGACCTGTGAAGCAGATGGCGGAATTCCAATAATACTTTTCTTTTTCAGAATTGTAGTCCTGCATATGCTGAAGCAGACGCACACGCACATTATCGGACTCTCCAATATAAACAGACTTCTCACCCGTGTTTTGATCCGTACAAATAAGAAAATATACTCCCGGCTGCTGAAGCTCGCTTCTACCGCAATTGGAAACCTCAATGCGGGGAATTTTTAGTGCCGTGGCATTCCAGTTTGAAAGTGTAGCTACTATTAGGCTGTCCGCTTTGCCGTTAACCAGAAACAGATTTACCGATTTACCATATGCCATTTTTCTATCCGCCTTTCGATTATTTTTTTCTTGTAAATTCAAGCATTCAAAAAATCGCTATTTCGATATCATTCCTTTTCTCTCTTCACATAAGTCAACTGAATATCGTAACCGAGGACTTCAAGCATCTGCACAAAGGTTTTGTTCACAATGGAATCGCCCTTTTTGATGAGCCGGTTTACATACTGCCCCGTTGTGCCAACTTCTTCTCCCAGTTTTGCCTGTGTCATATCGGCTTCTATGCACTTCACTTTGACATCTACTTCAAAGTTATTTTTGACCATTTTCACACCTCTATTGCTTTTAACGGTTTTTTTGTTACGTTATTGCACTCACAGTATTATTTATTATACTACAGATTCACGAGGATTTCTACCACTTAGCAAAAAAGACACCCGACCGTAGCCGAGTGCCATTCCTATCCGTGTATCCGTTATGCCTGTATCTCTGTTCCATTCCGGAAAGTGCTGTAATCTCCTTGTTTCTGCTGACCGTGACAAACTCGACCATGCTGCCTCAAAGACTGCCGTCAAACTCGCTAATGACTCCGTCCTGGGCTTTCAGTACCTTAATGAAGTGCGCCAGCCGTTCGCTCTGCGTTTCCTTGGCGGAGATGGCGGTCACCACCTCATCGTACCGAGCCTTGGCTTCATCGTACCGCCTGACCAGCCCATCGTAGCGTTTCTGATACTCGTCCTGGTCCTGCGCAATGCGGGCGTTCTCTGCCACTATGTTCTGCGTCATTTCCACAAGTACTGCCATCTCTTCCTCCCTCTCCCGCATTCTTCCCCTACGCCGCAGTACTTTCCAGCACGATCCCGTGGGCGATTCCCGGAACTGTCATTCCCTCATTAAAACTGGTCTTGGAGAGCAGCGCACCGGTCGGTACAAAAAGCACTCTCTTCCAGACGCCCTCCTCCAGCATTTTCAGGATATAAGCGGAAAGCGTCACCGCGCTGCACCCGCAGCCGGAACCGCCGCTCCCCACATCCTGGCTGCTGCCGTCATAAATCTCGATGCCGCAGTCCAGATGCTGATCCTCTATATTAATATTTTTCTCTTTTAAAAGATCGATCAGAGCCCTCTGTCCCACAAGCCCCAGATCCCCGGTGATGATCTTATCATAATCTCCCGGTGTTCTGCCGAAATCTTTCAGGTTCGCGGCGATCAGTTCGCAGGCCGCAGGCGCCATACAGGCGCCCATATTCATGGAATCCTTGATACCATAGTCCACGATCTTTCCGTTTGTCACACCGGTGATCTCCGCCCGGTTTCGTTTACTGACTTTAGAAGTCAATATGAAAGCCGCGCCTCCCGTGACAGTCCAGGTCGCCGAGGGAGGACGCTGGTTTCCGTAGGCAAGGGGATAACGGAACTCCTTCTCCGCGCTGGCAAAATGGCTGGACGTAACACAGACCACATCCTCCGCCATTTTCCCTGAGATTGCCATCGTTCCGAGCCCTAACGTCTCCCCGCAGGTGGAGCAGGCACCGTATACGCCCATATGGGGAATACCAAAAGAAGAAACCCCGAAGGAAGATGCCGTTGATTGACCAAGCAGGTCACCCGCAAACAGATAGCGTACCTCCTCCGCCTTCATTCCTGCCTTTCCCAGCGCCAGCGTTACCGCCTCCTTTTGGAGCGTGCTCTCCGCCTCCTCCCAGGTATTACAGCCAAACAGATCATCCTTCCCAACCATATCGATCAGTTCCCCAAAAGGACCTTCGCTTTCCTTTGTTCCCGCCACACAGGCGCTCTGCCTGATATATACCTGGCGCTCGGGTATAAAGCTCTGACAGCCCGCCGTTACACCGTTTCCGTTTATTCCCACTTTTCCATTCTGCTTTCCCATCCAAAAACCTCCCTGCACACTTTACCTCTTTTTCTTTAAAGTGCGCAGGAAGGCTTTATTTTATTCCGTTATGGCCGGAAACGAATTTTTCCTGATGTTCATATCCCTGTCATTGATATACTTTATAAATGATAAATAAGTTTTCTTTATTATCCTATATTTCCATATCTTTCGCTCAAAATTTCACTTATCCGTTTAGTTTCCTTTATATTTCTCCCTGTCGTTTTAACTACTACCCCATACTTCTGGTCTGTCCATGGTAAAACAATCTCAATTAATCCATCATCACGTACCTTCCTGATAAATTTACGCTCAGAAGGATTAAAAGGTAACGAATTTACAATTCCTATTACATAGGGACACCTGATTAAACGTTTTGAAAATTCTGTCAAAACAGCCATTCCGTGATCATGTCTTAATGCTATTTTTTTATCTTCAATCTGTAAATCAGTTTCTACCAATTCTGATTCCTTTTCCGATTGCAATTGTGGAATATGTATGTCAACATGTTCTTCGGTACATATATTCCTGACCGTTTTTATATCATCATCTTTCCTCAAATGGACAAATGCCGCATTCCAATCATTTTCACAGATACTTAAACCTGCTGAATTCAAAATAGATGCCAATGCCAACCCTATACATGGTCTTTCATTATAGGACCAGTTATGACAATAATACTCATCCTGTTCCTGTTCTACATTTGCTGATTCGTATGGAGGCCTGAAAAAGGAAAAATAAAAATTTTTAATATTGAGAGAATCTGGCATATTCTGAATCATCCGAAACAATTTCAAATTATCCCCAGAATCAATTCTGCATGTTGTTATATTATATTTTCGCAATGCCCGATAAACATTGATAAGCGACAATACAGATTCACTGCCTATGTTTTCTTTTCCACTTATTGACAATTCATTAAAAAACAACTCCAATTTTCCCGCCCCCCGTTTACGACAAATTTCCTGTATACCGGCTCTAAATTAACTCAGTCATCAAAATCCCCCATTCATCCAATAATCCTAAAGGATATTCACTTAAATTTCCTTTACTGTCAACAAAAATATTATCTACCTTTGTTTCCTGATCTTTATTTTTTGAAAAGAAAGAAATCCCAACTTTTTCATGAGAAATTTCACCTTTTTTGACAGCAACCCTTATCCCATTTATTACATGGTCACTATGTGATTCACATATAATCTGACACCCTCGTTCCGCTGCCAATGATATTAATTTCGCTATTCTGCTCTGTCCCTTCGGATGAAGATGCGACTCGGGATTCTCAATCAATAAAAGGCTGCCTTTCTCTGAAATAAGAAGTTCTACGATAAGAGGCAAAACATAGGGAATCCCAAAGCCAACATTCACGGGCAAAAATGCATCGGAAACCAGTCTGTTTCCGCTATAACTAATTGCTAATTTTGCTTTTTCTATAGAGGAAAGTAATTCTGCCGTTATCCTTATGCCTGGTGATATCTCTGCCATCCACGCTGATACCTGGTCTATCAGGCGATTTGTTTTTCCATTCTGCAAACACATTTCATCCGGCACACGTATCTTTTCCCCCTCAAGAGCCAGAAAGGGAACTATAAATTCACCTGTCACACCTAAGTTTACAACTCCGTTCTTTTTCCAATTCTCAACACTATACTGTTTTCTTGGTCCTATATGTTCTGCCCCCAGGTAGGAAAACAACTCAGAAAACAAAGAAACATTATAGTCATCAGCCGATTCGGTTTTTATGCGCATCAATTGATCACTATCCGGCTCTTCCAATTCATATTTGTAGCGGCAATCAAATTTTATATTATTACTAAACTGGATGTAAAATCTAATTATATCAGAAACTCCATTTTGACAAAAAATATCCTTTCCCGTTCCCAATTGTATCATATCCCCATTTGTATACAAATAATCTAATCCTGATCTATGATTCTCCCAAAAACTTTGTCTTAGAAGTAACAAGACCTGTATCACAGATGACTTTCCCATTCCATTCATTCCGAAAAAAAGATTCAGGTTCTCCAACGGTAAAGATAACTTTTTAATTGATTTGAAGTTTTCTACCTGCATATAATTAATCATTCACTAATACCTCTTGAAAAATTTTATGAATTGCGCTATGCCTACCCTCTACATTATGAATGGCGGCAGTTCCGTTTGTAATGATATCTACAAACTTTTTATCCCTTAATAATGCAGTATATTTTATCATTAACTTATCCTTTTCTCTCAACAATTTTTCACAATCTTCCACACTCAATTTTGCCAGATTAACTGACACCGCATCGTAAAGAGGTTTATTAATCTGCCCATATTTTTCGTTTACATTAATTTTCCGAAATGCTGTATCTCCAAAAATTTCAACAGTATATTTCATAGCTTTCAAAAAATCAATACGGCATTTTTCAATTGTAGTTTTCGACTCTTTTTGTAACCGAATCATAACATCATTTAAATAACTTTCCAGATTCCCCGGATACTTCTCTATTCCCAGAAGATAAAACGCAAGAAAACGATTCACAAATTCACAGTCTAACATCCTTAACGTATCTATTTTATTTCTTGTCGCTTTTACAAACTCATTTGAATGAGCCAATTCTTTTAATAAATTTGCCGCCTGTCCCCTGTAGACAGAATTCTTAATTTCTGCTGGTTCCAATGTTAAACCGCCTGTATTAATTCTTGTAAATATACTGGTTCTCACTTTATCCGGAGTTCCCGGCCTAATAATGTATGCCGTTAAAGATTGTGTTTTTATTCGTCTTTGTATACTAGGCGGAAGATCCTCAAACTTATTTCCTTCATATTCTTTTAAGTACTCCAAGCCTGTCAATTTAAGCCGATCCGGATCGTTTATATCAAGTACCATAAACCTTTTAATAGAATACAACCTTTGTAATCCGTCTACAACAATTAATTTATCATCTTCAGTACTGTCAAAATAGAATGTTGGAAGCGGAATACGAATAATCAATGATTCAATCAACCTGCTTTGCTGCTGGGGCTCCCACAAATCAGGATGCCGCTGGAAATCTGGTTCCAATAAAATATCTCCATATTTCAATTGATCGATTACATTAGAAATTACCATAGGTTGAGAAACAATATCTACATCTTTTGGATTAAAAGGCTCTATTATCTCTTTCTCATAAGTTCCGAAGTATAATTGTTCTTCTTCCACTTCATCTCTTTTGATTTTTTTTCTAATCTGCATTTAAATATTCTCCGCTCACATATCCAAAATAAATTTTTATTTCATCACTCAGAAAGCCATGTGATTTGACTTGATACGCTTCGCAATGCACGCACCTTTGGCACTGATATAATTTCTTTTTTTATTGTACCACATAGAAAGGCACCTCTCAATACTAACTCCTATTTAAGAAAATATATCAATATAGCAAACTTTTAACTATAATCATTGTTGATGCACTTAATCCCTCCTGTAAATCCGTATATACCGCCCCTGCTCCACAGAAGTATACCCGAACTCTCCCTCCGCATACCGCATCAGCCATCCGTCCGGATCCGTCATCAATTGACCATACCAGTCATCAACAATAATAACATTCGGCTGCTTCTCCGGAAACATCTCCCAGTACTCCTTGAGCCTTTCATCATAAGCCGTGGGATTCACGATCGAATAATGGGAAATCTCCACATCCCTGAACAAATACTGAATTGTACCCAGATTCATGATCTGATCCACCATGATCAGCACCTTATCACCGTCCCGGATCATATCCTGCCAGTCCTCGTAGTCGCAGTTATAGATATAGGCGCACATATAATCGGAGATTGTCCCCGCCGCCGGACCGTATTTCAAAATACCGCCGCTCTGCAGCACATTGTGATAGCCCGTTCCGGAGCGCAGCGTATATCCCTTTCCAAAGACAGCCGTAAGCGCCCACAAAACCAGTACGACCAAAACGCAGGCTTCCGATCCCCGGTTTTTCAGCCGGATACCCTCCGGCACATTTTTCCCGCTCTCCTCTGCCGTCTCCTCAGCGTTCTCCCTTGCACCGCTGAGATGCCTTTCCTCCTCCAGGTTCATCACAACAAGCACCATCCCGAAAAATGCCGCCGTCATCGCATGCGGCAGAGAATCCATCAGTCCCAGATCAGTCAAATACAATACCGCCACAAGCGCCGCCCCCGCCATGCAGATTCCGTCCAGCAGAAGCCCGCTCTGCAGCCTCCTTTGACACATAAGCGCTTCCGGGTATGCCTTTTTCACGTCGTTATCCCCTGCGGTGTCCGTGCAGCGTTTCCTGTAATATATGATTCCCAGCACCGCAAATACCACCAGATGGATCTGCATGGACTCATACCCTGCATTACACACAATCCAGTACCATAACTCCACCAACAGAGAAAACACCGCCGTCCAGACCAGCTCAATCCCCTGCAATGCTGTTTTCTCCTGATCTGCCTTCTCTTTTGTCCGCCCTGTCTCTCCTTCTGCCGCCCCGCCTTTTCGCTTCAGCCTTTTCACCGTCAAAGAAGCCGCCGCTTTAGCCGCAAAAAATATTCCCATACAAAGTATCACCGGCAGCAGCATATCCTTCCCCAACGCAATCAGCTTATCCGCAACCGTCAAAGAATGGGTGATATCCCCGTTCACAATATACGAAACCGTCCGCAGCAGCCCCTCCGGCGTATTATATCCCAACAGCAATGCCAAATAAACAACGGCGCACAGCCCGCAGATCCCCGTTACGATCCCCATATCCGAAAACCTGTTTTTCCCTGATCGCCGCCAGATAATCCACATCACCGGAAAATACAGCAGTAAACAGGAAGGATAAGAAAGTACCTCTAAGACCAGCGTAAATGCCGCCAAAATCAGATATTTCCTATTTCTGACACCGCTGTCACTTCCACATGCTCCGCCAACACCCTTTATGACACAAATATCTCCCCTGTTTCCGCCACTGACACCCTTTCCGTCTTCACTGCCGCCGCAGTCATAATACCGTAACAAAAAGAGTGACATAAGTGTCAGAAACCACACCTGCATAATACCGAACTCCGGCAGCATGATCTGCTTCGGAATCGTATTAAAATAAATCAGCCCCAGCAAAAAAGCACTCTCCCTGCTGACCATGCGACGCAAAGTTCTGCAAAGATAACAGCTTACTCCCAAATGGATCAATGTGCCGCAAAGCCTCAGCCAGATCACAACACCGGTTGTGCCAAACAGCGCCAGATACGGACGCATCAGAAGGGAACACAAAAACGCCGAAGTCTGATGAGGCTCCCACATGGTAAGAAGCAGCTTATCTCCCTTCACATTCCGGTAAGCCATCACAAGCTGATACTCCTCGTCCAGCCCGAATGCCAAAAAAAGCATTTTTACAGCCGCAAAAATGCTTAATATGATCAGTACCGTTTTTATTTTTCCAAAATAACTTCCCGTTTCTTTTCTGTTATTCAACGCTTTTCCTGTTTCCACCGATGATGGCACTTCTTTCCTGTGGCAACGGTCCGGCCATCCGCCTTCCCTGTTACTTTCCGTCTCCCCCTCGCACTTCCTTCACTTCATCCACAATATAAGGCGGACGCGTCCTTGCCGCATCCAGCGTGCGCCAGATATACTCCCCCAGCACTCCCATCATCAGCATCAAAAGTCCGCATGCACAAAGTATCACACACATCAAAGACGCCCAGCCCTGAATCGGTGTCCCTTTTGTAAATTTTTCCACAAATACGCTGACCAGCAATATTATGGCAAGAATATTAAACACAATCCCCAGTCCTGACATAAATCTGAGCGGAAAATAGGAGAAACTCATCACCGAATCCATCACCAGCTTCACCTTCTTCGACAGCGTCCAGCGGGATTTTCCGATCTCACGGTCCTGCCGCACGAAATAGATCATGTCCGTCTGAAAACCAACCCACATCACCTGCAGCGTCAGGGACGAATTTTTCTCATCCAGCCGCTCCAAAACCTCGATAACCTTCCGGTCCACCAGATAACAGTCACAGCCACCCGCAGGCATATTTTTATTGACCATACTGCGGATAATCTTATAATACATATTCGCAAAGAAAACCTTTACGGGATTCTCCTTACGCTCTTTTCTGACAGCCAGCACCACCTTATTTCCCCGCTTCCAGCTCTCATACATCTCAAGGATCAGCGCGGAATCCTCCTGCAGATCCGCCTGCTTGGTCACGGCACAGTCCCCGCTGCTGGCGGACAGCCCCGCAAGAAGCGCCGCGTGCTCGCCGAAATTACGGGAAAGCTTCACACACTTAATATGCTCATCCTTCTCCCGCAGACGGTTCATCACCTCCCAGGAATCATCCCCCGAACCGTCATCCACAAAAACAATCTCATACTCCTCTAATTTGCCAAGGACCTTTTTCAGCATGTCCTCATATAAAAGTTCCAGCGTATCCGCGTTATAATACACCGGCACTACAATCGATAATTTACTCACTCTGTCTTACCCTTCTTTACGGCTTTCGCCCTCTTTCACAATGCAAAACTCCCCGTACAATGCCCGCTTACCGTTGCAAAGCTTGCCCTGCGTTATCCGGTTCCATCTCTTCCATATACTTTAAATATTCCTGATAATCCCGGATATACTCCTTCTCGTCGTAATGCTCGCTGGCAAGCACCAGCAAAATAGAATCCGGCGAAAACTCGTACATATCTTTCCACACATTGTTTTTCAGATAAAGCCCCATCCGCGGCCTGCTCAGTTCAATCACACGGCTCTCCGTTCCGTTGTCCACCTTCACCTTACTCGTCCCGCAGACATTGATCATCACAAACTCCGAATTTTTATTGGCATGCTGCCCTCTGACAACCGTGTCATCTGAGCCGTATATATAAAATATCCGCTTAATCTCAAAGGGAATATCCACATTTCCCTCGACAACCACGAGATTCCCCCGCTCATCGCCCAAATCTTTCCATTCCAACAACTTTATCTGTTCATCCAGTATACTCATATTCCCCTGCTGCCAAAAGCAGCCCCTTCTTTTTATGTTTACCGCGCGGAACATACCGATTCCGCCCTGACATCATTTCCATAAAACAGTATACTTTAATTCCGCGGTTTTGACAACTTTCTTTTCCGCAGCCCCTCTCATGGAACAAAGTACCTAAAAGCAGATGCTTCAGTGAATATCCCAGCCGTTGATCGCCTCAATCACATAATCCTGCTCCTGCCTCGTCATACCGGTATACATCGGAATCGAGAGCACCCTGTCCGCATACTCCTCCGTAATCGGGAAGTCTCCCTTCTGATGCCCCAGATAAGCATACGCCTCCGACAGATGGGGCGGTATCGGATAATGGATAATCGTGCCGATCCCCTTTTGACCTAAATAGTCAATCAGTTCCTGCCGCCTTTCACAGCGCAGCACGTACTGATGCCAGACAGTCTCCGTATCTTCCCTCTCTTCCGGCAATGTAACCAGCTCCTGCCTTATATTCTCCCGATATCGCCGCGCCAGTTCCTGCCGCTCCTTCGTGATCTCATCCATATGAGGCAGGCGCACATTTAAAAGTCCCGCCTGCAGTTCATCCAGTCTGGAATTTACTCCCACCACTTTGTTATAATAGCGCTTTTCGCTGCCGTAATTCCGGTAGATCTTTATCTCCCTGGCAAGCGCCTCATCATCCGTGACAATAGCGCCTCCGTCACCGAAGGCTCCCAGATTTTTGGACGGATAGAAGGAAAAACAGCCCATGTCCCCGAATGTGCCCGTCATCTTCCCTTTGTACATCGCTCCATGGGACTGGGCACAGTCCTCGATCAGTTTCAGACGATGCTTCTTACAGATGGCCGTAATCTTATCCATATCCGCCACATGCCCGTAAAGATGCACCACCATAACGGCCTTTGTCCTCTCCGTAATGGATGCCTCTATTTTATCCGCATCGATCTGATAATACGAATCAGGCTCCACAAATACCGGCACGGCGCCATTCATTGTAATTCCCATTACGCTGGCAATATATGTATTTCCCTGCACAATCACCTCATCCCCTGCACCGATCCCCAAAAGATGCACGGCTATCTGCAGCGCCTCGAGCCCGTTTGCCACGCCGGCACAATATTTTGCTCCGGTATATGCCGCAAAGCGCTCCTCAAACGTCTCCACTTCCTTCCCCAGCACATACCAGCCCGAGCGCAGCACCTCCAGCGCCTTCTCCTCAAATTCCTTCTGATATTGTAAAAACCCGTAATCCATACGGTTCGGCATGATCTTCATGATATTTTCTCCTGCATGTATTTTATGATAACAGCAAAGCCCGAAGGTTCAGGCATTTCATTTTGTTTTATAAACATAACATGTTTTTTTCGTGTGCGCAAGTTCGCAATCTTTACATGCAACGCCATACGCCTGTCCCTGTCTCTCTGTCTGTGTCAGGCATTCATTTATTTTTCTTTCGACCGCAGCCGATACCTTCTTGTTCTATTTGTTCCCAGTGCCTCAACGTCATCCATTTCAGAAAGTATTACCCTCGTTCTTGCTGTACTCAAACCAAGCAATTCTGCAATATCGCTTGTTTTTGCCGCCTCACATTTTTGCAGATATAACCTGATTTCTTTTATATTTTTTTCTGTTTTTATCGCTTGCTTTTTATCGCTTGTTTTTATCGCTTGCTTTTTATCGCTTGTTTTTACCACTTGTTTTTTAATAAATTTTAAAATCAGTGATGTTCTGTCCGGATCAAAGCTTTCTTTTATGACAGGTTCCTCCCAACCTTCATCTTCCCATACATTAAAAATATTTGGTACTCCACTGCCTGCATGTTCACCTATATCTATCAGATTAAACATTTTCATCAGACTCTTATTTCTCGGATCGGATTTTCCACCTCTACGCATCTGTTCCTTTCCGAGTCTGATATAACCTGGATTCTCCAATATAACTTTATCGTCCTCTTTGATTATGATAACACCATATTTTCCATAAAAATCCGTATTAATGATGCAATTTGCCAATGCTTCCCTCAATGCCCTGTGAATCGGAGTATCGTCAATCCGAAAACCTCCCTGCATCTTAAACGGAACCTTAATATCCTTAATCATCTTATTGTATACTCGAAAATAAAAATCAAATAAATTTCCTGACCATTCGCCTGATGATGATTGAAGACGGTCCGTCCATCTAATTACCGTATCCGGATTTTCCCTGTAATCTAAAAAATATTCCGGAAAATATCTCACAATGTCATACTCGTTTCCAAACATAAGCATTCCGGCTGCAGTGGGATGAAGCCTTTTGTCCTCTTTGGAAAGTCCTGCTGCCCCTATCACTCTGAGATACTCATTATCATTCAATCTCTCAAATGGATGACCTGGCTTAAAAGATTTATGGCTGTTACGATAACCCCGAATGGAGTCCTGATTCAAATCTTCAATTTCAGCCTCATCAAGCACTTCCATATCCATTGTTTCCTCTGCCTGATCCCTCAGCATTGTTTTGACCTGTAATCTGGTACAGTGATAATCTCCTTCCCAATTCCTTCGATAAGTTCCTCCAAACAAATCATCATTGATATATACTGGTTTTTGCTCCCGTTTTGCACTCGGTACCCAGATTACCATAATCACGTCATCTGTGCCAGCCACCGAAAAAGTTTCCACGTCATCATCTTTCAAAAGATTGATGCTCACCTTTTTACGGTTATTAAGAGTATCCCAGAAATCTTTCTTCAATTTTGCCGCATTTTTCAATCCAGTTGGGTGCCAATTACCGTCTTTATCCTCTTTTACCCCAAGAATAATAACACCGCCATAACAATTGGCAAATGCAGAATAAGTATCCCATAAACTATTAGGAATGCCACCTTCCGCTTTCTTTACTTCCCTTCGGTTATCTTCTTTGTAAGAATCAAATTTTGTCAATTCAAACAATTCTTCCATATTTGCTCCTTTAAAAGCTATTTAAATTGAAATTCACTCTGTGAAAGGATTTTTACTCTCTCTGCCGCTCTTTCTTCTCATGTATCTGGTGTATCCATTCTGGTAATTTCCAAATAACGTCATCTTCGGCAATTTAATATTGCTCATATTATATCAGGTTTTTAAAATAATTCCCATAACTATCACCAATATTCCCTACAGATCCGTATTACTTCTATAATCCTCCAACAACTGTTCTATGAAACATTATACTCCATTTTCGGAATAATACAAATCTTATAGGAATAATATTCTCCGACTTTCGGAATAAAATCTACATTGTTCTATCAGCCAGCCTAAATCATTTACAATCCGGTATTTGCTATTATTCGGCTGTCTGCGCATAATTATATACTGATACAATTTGAAGAAAGAATACGGAGAATCCGGCGGACGGACGATTCAGCGCAACCGGAAAATAGGTTGGAGTAAATGAATTTGAATAAAATTTTAAAAAATCCCCTTGGGTAACGTATTGCTTGTAACGCTGCGGCGTATCCGTTAGGACAGTACTATGATACCCGCGGTATTTTAACGCCCAGCGAAATCTCTGAAGGCGGCAGGCGACTTTATTCAGAGGACGACTTTAATCGAATAAAAACCATCTGCTTTCTTCGTGATGTTGGCATTTCAATTAACAGCATAGGAGAGTTGCTGTCTAAAACTAACCTCAGCAGCGTCATTTCTGCTTTGCTTGAACAGCAGGAACAACTTCTTCGTAAAGAAATAAGCGAGAGACAGGCAAAGATTGTACAGTTTTCTCTGCAAAAGGCATTAAATGTATACTCGATATGCTCCTTGTATACTTCCGTGCAAACCACAAGCAATCCCACTTTCCCCACATGGGGTACTACATAGTCGCTAATTACTTTTACCTAATTTCTTGACTATTCATTAACCCGTTCAACTTTGATAATAACAGGTCTTAACCCATCATTACATGAACAAATTGCCACACCTTTATGTTTGGGGGCAATCCAATCATTAGAATACCAGCCTTCCGCGCCATTTGCCAATGCGAATACATATTGATAAATTGCTTTCCACGCTTCATCACAAAAGCCCTCTGGTTTTGCATAATCGGCATAGAATACCTGTCCTTCTTTCATCAAAGGCCAAACCAGGGCAGCGAACCATCCCATCCGCTGCCCTGCTCCTAAAAGCCTCTCCCAATCATACAATTCCTGTCATCTTCCCAATCCAGTACAAAACCCCCAGCACCCAGCTTGTAAAGATCCCGTACAAAATAACCGGTCCCGCGATCGTAAAGATTTTACACCCGACGCCGTACACCTGTCCCTCTTTCTGGTATTCGATCGCCGCGGCAGATACCGAATTGGCAAAGCCCGTGATCGGTACCAGCGCCCCGGCGCCGCCGAATTTCACCAGTTTCTGGTACAGATTAAACCCTGTCAGAATTGCGCTCGCAAGTACCAGCAGCATGGCGCACCAGCTCCCCGCCGTATCCTTATCTATCCCGTACCTCTGCTGTGCCGTATTTAAAATCGCCTGCCCGATCACGCAGATGATACCGCCCACTAAAAAAGCTTTTGCCATCTGCAGTGCCAGATTGTTCTTCGGCGTAACCTCCTTCACATATTCCGCATATTCCTGTTTTTTCTGCTCGTCCATCTCTTTTCTTCCTCTCCTCTCTCCAAACTGCCCCTTTTACCGTCATCCCGGAAAAAATCCTCCCTGCCAGAAATAATAAAAACTGCCGACAAGTTTCCCCACCGCCACCGCCAGCACCGCCGTCCCCAGCCCGTGCCGAAAGGATGTCCTTCTGGCAAAAATAGGGATACTGTCAAGCATCTCCGCGATCGCAAGCGCAAGACATCCCACGAACATCCCGATAAACAGTCCTGCTATCCCCAAAAATACCTCTCCTCCGATATCCAGCACGGACACCAGTGCGCCGCCTCCCATGGAAAAAAGCTGTTCTCTCAGCCATTCTCCCGCGCATCCCATCACCGGGATCGCGCTGAACAGCGTGCCGAGCACCGCCCCCGCCGTAATACATCCCTCGTATAAAAATATCTTTTTCGCGGTGTGGGTGGTTCCCACAAACCGGGGCGTCAGCCCGACCGCCAGCAGTACCGTAAAAATACCTGCCGAGACCAAAAGTCCTGCCGAGAGCCCGAAAACCGCCAGAAACAGGAACATTCCGCTATTTTGTATCAACTTCCTCTCCCTCCCTGCCTGCCGTCTTGATCAGTGCCTTTTCCACATCCTCTTCATAGATTGCCATCTCCACCTCTATGGGCGTGGGATCTTTCGTGAGCCTCCTGCCGCCGATATGATTAAAAAAGATTATAATACCCGCCGCCAGTCCGATGCTGTAGCTGACTTCCAATACCGTAAAGCCGCTCGACTCCTCCCCCATCACCAGCTCATAATATTTTGCAAAGACATCCACAATACCGATATCATTATGAAAAGCCATGATCGTAAAAGACGCCCCGAAAAAACAGACAAAAGAGACCAGCAAAATTTTGAGCGCTTCCACAAAGCCCTTCTTTTTCTCCACATAAACCCGCTCCGCGATCATATCCGGCTCCCCGATGCTCTCCACCTCCACGCCGGAAACCGCTCCCTTCACCAGTTCGATCACTTCCGTCATGCTGATATAAAAACGCCTCTTCCCGTTCTCATGAAAGGTGTGCAGCTTGATCGCCTTCACCCTTGCCAGGATCGCCTTATCTTCACAATACAGGCTGGCAATGTCCTTCAAAAACACATCGTCCGCCTGCATCTGCGTATTCCGCTCCGCCTTTATATAAACCGTCTCCTGTGCCATACTCCGCCCGCCTCTTTCTTTACTAACCGTTCTGCTTATTATGACCAGGCAGGCTTTTCATTATGCACATCCTTCTATTGAAATTTCAATCTTCCGTTCAAAATCAAATTTCCTCCCGGCGTCCGTTATACCCGAAACCTTTACATCACCGCCCTCTCTCTCATCCGCCGCAAAATCCTCTTCTCCAGCCTGCTCACCTGTACCTGGCTGATGCCCAGTCTGGCGGCCACCTCCGTCTGCGTCTTTCCCTGAAAATAGCGCAGCCGTATCAGCTCCTTCTCCTCCCCGGCAAGTTCGGAGAGAAGCTGCTTCAAGAGCATATGGTTCAGCAGCTTTTCTTTTTCATTGCTCTTGCTGGCGATCTGGTCCACCAGATAAATCTCATTGCCGTCACTCTGGTAGATGGACCTGTAGATCGATTCCACCTCCGCCCCGGCATCCATCGCCATAACCACTTCCTCCGTTGAAAGCCCCGTCACCTTCGCCACTTCCTCCAGCGTAGGCTCCCGCCCGTTCTCATGCTGAAACTGTTCCCTTGCCCGGGTGATTTTCCAGCCGTTTTCTTTCAGGCTCCTGCTCACCTTCACCAGGCCGTCGTCCCGCAGAAACCGCTTGATTTCACCGGAAATCATAGGCACCGCATAGGTCGAAAATTTTACGTCAAAGGCAAGGTCAAACTTGTCCACCGCCTTCATCAGTCCGATACAGCCGATCTGGAAAAGGTCCTCCGCATCCACGCCCCTGTTTAAAAACCGTTTCACAATATGATGCACCAGTCCCAGGTTTTTCTCAATCAGTACCTCTCTTGCCATCTTATCTCCTGCATGGGATTTTTCGATCAGCACTGACATCTCTTCCATAGCTACTCCAATTCCTCCAGCCACGGTATGCTGCCCAGCTTCTTTTCCATCACGACCTTGCACCCCATCTCCGGCGCAGAGAGCACCTGCAGATCATCCATAAAAGCCTCCATAAAAGCAAATCCCATGCCGGAACGCTCAAGCTCCGGTTTTGTTGTAAAAAGAGGCTCCAAAGCCTGCTCCACATTGTCGATTCCCCGCCCGTTATCCTCTATCTCCACAAGCAGCACATCCCCCTCTATGCGGCAGTGCATCCGCACCTTCCCGCTGCTGATCTCCCGGGGGCACTGCATCCGTCCCGGCACATACCCCTGCACATTGCCGTAGCCGTGAATAATGGCGTTTGTCACCGCCTCCGATACCGCGGTTTTCACATCCGCCATCTCCTCCATCGTCGGATTTAAGGGAGCGATAAACGCCGACACCGCCATCCTGGCAAACCCTTCGTTGCAGGAAATGGCGTCAAACTCCATCCGCAGCTCATTATCATACCCCCTGCTGATTTTCTTTTCTTCCTGTTTCATCCGTATCTCCTCCCCTTATTCCATAATTTCCATGATTCTGGACAAACCCGATATGTACAGGATTCTGCGTATCTGCCTGTCCGCGTGAATGGCATAGACTCTCCCGCCCAGACAGGCTATCTTCTTGTACCTGCCCATAATGATACCCACGCCGGAACTGTCCATAAACTTTGTGTCCTCAAAATCAAACACGATCCCCTGAATGGAATCCTGCATCAGGAAGGAATCCGCCTTCCTGCTGATAGCCCCCGACTGATGATGGTCGATCTCAGCCGGCATCCTTACCATCAGAAAGTTGTCGATTACTTTGAAATCCGCCTCCATATAAAATTCCCCTTTCCAAAAATGAAATAAAAAAAGAAAGAGAACGCCCCGCTTATCGGCATTCTCTTTCGTATGATATATAATATTAACTTTTTTATTTAGCCCTGCATATTTCTTATCTCTTCCAGATAATCCTCACTGCGCCTTGCCCGCTCCGTCCCGGAGAAATTATCTACCACAAGCTGATAATAAGTTGCCGCATTGACATAATCCTCATTCCTGTAATAGGCATTCGCGAGGTTATAGACCACATCGATATTTCCCGAATCATAGATATACGCCTTCTCCAGATTCTGTACCGCATCTGCGTACACTTCCTGCCGGTAAGCCGCCATACCGTCCTCATAGTAGGTCTTTGCCACGCTCGGTCCCACCGCCTCCAAAAGACTCTTATAAACCGCCTGGAAGGACTCCGAGGTCTCCGTCAGCGTCACTTCGCTCTGAATGCTCTCGAGATAGGACGCCACCTGCTCCACATCCTCCGGATTTTTCAGATACCCGTTCACCGCGGAGAGCATATTGTCCATGATCTGGATCGTTCCGTCCGATCCCACATAGGCTTCCATCTCCGAGCGCAGATCATTGTTCTCTCTCTGCAGCGTATCCAGCCTCTGCTGCAGGTCATTGGTTGTCGCCGATTCCGCCGCAAGCTGCTCGCTGACGTTCTTCAGCTGATCGCTGACACTGTCCCTGGCCGCCTGGATTCTCGCCGGCAGGATCAAAAATATGGTCATTGCCACCCCGATTGCCAGACCAATCAGCAAATACAATATCGCCGAAAAGCTGACGCCCTTGGGCTCCTTCACATCCAGCGGCTGGATGATCATCTCATTCCCGCTCTGATAGCGCAGTATCTCATCCGCCTTTTCCTTTTTCTTCTTTTTCAGTGCCCTGCCGCCATCCTCCGTTTCCTCCGGATGGAGCATCAGGTTCACCTCTTTCAGATAC
Organism: Lachnospiraceae bacterium; assembly: GCA_022799355.1. GTDB lineage: Bacteria > Bacillota > Clostridia > Lachnospirales > Lachnospiraceae > 1XD8-76. The sequence continues at coordinate 22,411 of JAAWOG010000015.1, forward strand.
CGCCTGGTGGTGGTATTTCCCGCATCAATCTGCTCACAGCGCAGAAGCTCCCGCTCCGCCCTCTGCCAGTCCTCCGCGTCAATATACAAAAGCGCTAACAACTGATGCGCCCTGATATATTTCGGATTCAGCGACAATACTTTCTTTAGCTGGATGATCGCCAGGTCTTTGGATTCCTGATTACAGTACAAAAGCGCCTGATTATATTTTTTGATCGTTTTATTGATCGTGTCAAGTCTGGTCGGATTGCTCTGCACGATCTCAATATAGTCATCCGCAATATTCTTTTTCGGGCGCAGATTTTTACTGATCACCCACTCGCTTAGGGCTGCCACAACTTCCCCTGTCTCAAAATAGACAAGCCCCAGCAGATTTCTTGCCTCCACATTATTCTTATTAAATTTCAAACACTGGCGTAAACTCTGGATTGCACCCGTCAGATCCCTGACGCCTGCCTTTTCCAGCCCTTCGTTATAAAAACTGTTGGATATTTTTATAACTTTTTTATATACGGAAACATCCGCGCCGCAGTTTGTGCAGAACTCATGCTCCGACAGATTGCAGCCGCAATTATAACATACCATCCAATAAACTCCTGTTTACTCTTCCTCTTCCAACTCAAGCTCTCTGGCTTCTTTCACTACCTTCACCACCAGATCCGCCATATCCGTCATATCCTGATTATAGATCGCGTCCTCCGCGTCCTCCACTTCCAGGCTGGGATGAAACTTCTTGATTTCCTCTTCAAAATTAATCATTTACTTTCTCCGTTAACCATCCGCTTCCCGACTGCTCCGCCGCTTTTTTGGCGAATGCTTTATCCCCCCCTGACAAGAGCCATCACTTCTCCCGCCAGATACAAAGAACCGGCTATATAAATTTTACTTCCTGCCGCCCTTTGATGCAGACAGTACGTAAAAGCTTCTCTCAACTCTTCTATTACGGTTACCTTTTTCTCTCCGAACAAAGCGGCCAGTTCCCTGACAGGCGCCGCCCTGGGACTCTCTATCTTTGTGACAATGATTTCCTCAAACAACCCGGACGCCGCTATTTCCCCGATCATCTCCCCGCAGGCTTTCTCCGCAAGTGATGAGTACAGTAAAACATGGCTCATCTTTGTCTTTTCCTCACTCCACATCCTGTCCGCTTTGACGCTTTCCAAAAACGCCTTCACTCCGTCGGGATTATGGGCGCCGTCCAGATACACCCCCGGCAGAACCTCTTCCAGCCTGCCTTCCCAGTGTGCATCCGCAAGCCCCGCAAGCAGATCCTCCCCGGACACTTTCACTTCATTACGCTCTCCGAGCACTGCCAGAGCCCTGATGCAAAGCGCCGCATTTTCCTGCTGATAGAGGGCTTTTGTGGAAAGATGAAAGGTACTATATTTATAATACCCAGAGTAATAAGAAAAATCAATGCCTTTCTCATCATATTTTTTCAGGCAGATTTCCTCCGGTTTCACCGAAAAAGCCCCAGATTCCGCCCTTTTCGCACTTTTTTCTATCACGGCGGATACTTTTTTATTGTTCGCAAAATAGACGAGAGGTATTCCTTTTTTGACAATTCCCGCTTTTTCCGCCGCAATTTCCTCCAAAGTCTCCCCCAGATACTCCGTATGGTCCATGCCGATCCCTGTTATAATACTGATGCAGGGAGAGGGAAAAGAGTTTGTGGCGTCCAGTCTGCCGCCCAGACCGGTCTCCAGAATGATGATATCGGGCTTTTGCTTTTCAAAATACAGCATTGCCATAAAATAGAGGTACTCAAAATAGCTGGGATGATATGATGCCCCGCCTTTTTTATCGCACGCCTCCCTCACCTGCCCAAAAACCGCGGTAAAATCCTCCCCGGAAATCAGTTCGCCGTCAAGACGTATCCTCTCCCGGATATCCACAAGGTGGGGCGAAATAAACAGGCCCGTTTTATAGCCCGCCCTTATCAGCACGGACTGCAAATAGGCACAGACGGAACCTTTTCCGTTCGTGCCTGCCACATGGATCACTTTTCTGTCCTGACAGGGACTCGAAAGCCTCCTGTAAAAAGCCCTCGTGTCCTCCATCGTATTTTTTTTCACAAACTTCGGAATATGATTGATATATTCCTGCGCTTCCTGAAAAGCCCGTATCATAACTGTGCCAGTCTTTCCTGCACCTTCGCCATCATCTGGGTATATTTCTCCTGCTTCGCCTTCTCCTCCGCAATCTTAGCCTCCGGCGCCTTTGCCAGGAATTTCTCGTTCTTCAGCATGCCGTTCACTCTGGCAAGTTCGCCCTGAAGGCGCTTTTCTTCCTTCTGAAGCCTTTCCTTCTCCTGTTTTAAATCCACCAGTTCCGCAAAAGGCATATAGAGCACCGCTCCCGGGATCACCACCGATACCGCGTCTTCCGCAATACCGTTTTTATCCCCCTGTATCATCACCTCGGAAGCCGAAGCGAGTGAAGCAAAGAACAGTTTTCCCTCCTCAAACGCCGCCCGGACATCCTCATTTTCCGTCACTACATAGACCGCAGCTTTTCGGGAGGGCGCCACATTCATCGAAGTCCTCACATTGCGGATGCCGCGCACCGCCTCCTTGATCGTCTCAATGGCGCTCTCTTCCACCGCAAAATTCCTCTCCTCCCGATAGACCGGCCAGCTTGAAACCATGATCGACTCCTCCTCGGACTGCAGGGAGCAGAAGATCTCCTCCGTAACAAACGGCATATAGGGATGCAGAAGCTTTAACGCATCGATCAGCACATTTTTCAGCGTCCAGAGCGCCGCCCTCTGGCTTGTCTCATCATCCGTATTATAAAGACGGGGTTTCACCATCTCGATATACCAGTCACAGAACTCATCCCAGATAAAATCATACACCTTCTGTACCGCAATGCCGAGTTCAAAGCCGTCCATATTTTCGGTCACTTCTTTTGTCAGGCGGTTCAATCTGGAAATAATCCATTTATCCACAGGCTCAAGCGCCTCCGGCTCCGTGATCTCCTTGCCTTTTTCCGTAAAGGAGGCCATATTCATCATGATAAACCGGGAAGCATTCCATACTTTATTCGCGAAATTGCGCGCCGCCTCCACTCTCTCATAATAGAAACGCATATCATTTCCCGGTGCGTTTCCGGTCATCAGCATCAGCCGCAGCGCATCCGCGCCGTACTGATCGATGATCTCCAGAGGATCAATGCCGTTGCCCAGAGACTTGGACATCTTTCTTCCCTGGGAATCCCGCACCAGCCCGTGGAACAATACGGTATGGAAAGGACGCTCTCCCATCTGCTCATATCCCGAAAAGATCATACGGATCACCCAGAAAAAGATGATATCATAGCCTGTCACCAGCACATCCGTGGGATAGAAGTATTTCAGATCCTCCGTCATCTCCGGCCAGCCAAGTGTGGAGAAAGGCCACAAAGCCGAAGAAAACCAGGTATCCAGCACATCCTCATCCTGTCTCAGGTGCTCACAGCCGCACTTCGGACACGCCTTAGGCGCCTGCCTTGCCACAATCACCTCGCCGCACTCATCGCAGTAGTAAGCCGGAATCCTGTGCCCCCACCAGAGCTGGCGGCTGATGCACCAGTCACGGATATTGTCCGTCCAGTTATAATAGATCTTCTCCATTCTCTCAGGGATCAGCTTTACTTCCCCGTTTTTCACAGCTTCCACCGCCGGCCTGATCAACTCGTCCATCCTGACAAACCACTGTTCCTTCACAAGAGGTTCTATGGTCGTATTACAGCGGTCATGGGTTCCCACATTGTGGGTATAGTCTTCCGTTTTTCCTAAAAGCCCTTCCTTCTCCAGTTCCTCAAGGATCTGTTTTCTCGCCTCATAACGGTCAAGCCCCGCGTATCTGCCGCCGTTTTCATTGATCGTAGCGTCATCGTTCATGATGGTTACAACAGGAAGATGATGGCGCCTGCCCACCTCGAAGTCGTTAGGATCGTGTCCCGGCGTGATCTTTACGACGCCTGTCCCAAACTCCATATCCACATAGTCGTCCTCCACGATCGGGATCACTTTATTTACAATAGGAAGCAGTACCTTTCTGCCCTTTAAATGGGCATAGCGCTCATCGTTCGGATTGATTGCCACCGCCGTATCCCCCAGCATGGTCTCCGGACGGGTTGTCGCAAACTCCAGAAACTCCGTTTCACTGGGTGTTCCGTCCTCCTTAGCCAGCGGATACTTAATATGCCACAGATGTCCCGCCTGCTCCTCATACTCCACCTCCGCATCGGAAATGGAAGTATTGCAGACAGGGCACCAGTTAATGATCTTTGCCCCTTTATAGATCCAGCCTTTTTCATGCATCTTGCAGAACACTTCGGTCACAGCCTTATTACAGCCTTCATCCATTGTAAAGCGCTCTCTGTCCCAGTCACAGGAGGAACCCATTTTTTTAAGCTGTTCGACAATCCTGCCGCCGTACTCTCTTCTCCAGTCCCAGGCACGCTCAAGAAACTTCTCCCTGCCCAGATCATGTTTATCAATCCCCTCTTTTTTCAGGGCCTCTATAATTTTTACTTCCGTGGAAATGCTGGCATGGTCCGTCCCCGGCTGCCAGAGCGCGTTGTAGCCCTGCATCCTCTTATAACGGATCAGAATATCCTGCATCGTATTATCAAACGCATGTCCCATATGGAGCTGCCCCGTGATATTGGGGGGCGGGATCACAATCGTGAAAGGTTTCTTTGTTTTATCCGCCTCCGCATGGAAATATTTTTTTTCCAGCCATCGTGCGTAGATCCTGTCCTCAATGCCCTTGGGATCATAGGTCTTTGCCAGCTCTTTCCCTGCTGTCCTGCTCATACTGTTTTCCTCCTCATATCGGGTTTGGAAGGGTGAAAGTAACGTAAAAAATATGCAAAAGCCCCTTGCCGTGTCGTCGGCAAAGGGCTCAAACTGCGCTATCACCTTTGTCCTCTTTTTCCTAAAGAGAATCATAGTGGATATTGGCCTGATTTGTCAAGTGTTATCAATCATTAAAAAACGGAAAGAAGCCGCCAAAAGGATTTTGACCATCAGGCAGTACATATTCGGTTCCTGAGTTGGAATCCGTCCCGGGTGTCTGGTTCTCCTGTGTTGTGATCCCGGCTTCCTCGGCGCTGTACAACGTCACGTCAAAATTCCGGTCCTCATAGCCCGCATCGGTTCTGACCTTCACGGTAAAGCTGACCGTTTCGCCGGCTTTATAATAGGAGAGATATTCTATCAGTTCCTCCCTTGTACGAACGGATTTTCCATTGATCGCCGTGACCACCATGCCTCTTTGCAAGCCCGCCCTCTCCGCAGGAGAGCCTTCCGTCACGCTGCTGATATGGGCGCCCAGCGGGATATCGTAAGCCTCGTTGATCTCCGACGTTACATTGGAGACGCTGATGCCGAGGTATCCTCTTTCATTCTCCGCCAGCAGGGTCCTTGTCTCCTGCTGCATCATTCTCTCCATATCCTCTTTGATATCGGAAATCGGGATGGCATAGCCCATACCCTCCACATATTCGCCTGCGGACTTGGCGGAATTGATCCCCACCAGCTCTCCTTTCATATTAAACATGGCTCCGCCGCTGTTGCCGGGGTTGATTGCCGCATCGGTCTGGATATACCGGTTTTCACTGCCGAGTCCCTCCGTCTGTCCGTCTGCACCCTGGGTGGATACGCTGCGCCCCAGCGCGCTGACGATACCTGTGGTCACGGACTGCCCATAGCCTAACGCGTTGCCGATTGCCACCACCTGTTCTCCCAGCTCCATGTCATTGGAATCTCCCAATGTCGCCACTTTGATATTGTCAAGCGTCTCCTGAGAGAGGCTTGCTATATCCACGGAAATCACCGCCAGATCCTTGCTGGAACTGTAATCTTTGATCTGTGCCTTTGCGATCTGCGCCTCGGAGATATCCCTGTCCTCCTCCTGATAGCTGAACAGCACGCTCAGTTCTTTATTACCGGAGACCACATGATAATTGGTAACAATCAGAAGTTCCTGATCCGTCCTGCCGATGATAACGCCGGAGCCGGAGCCTTCGCTCTCCTGGGTAAAGGTTCCCCAGAGGCTTCTGATCTCCACCTCACCTTTATTCGTGATCGCCACAACGGAGGGCATACACATCTTCGAGATCTGTCCTACCGTCAGCCCGGATACCGCCGTTGCCGCCGCAGGCGTTACGGGCGCCGATTCCGTTGTCTCGGGAAGCGCCTCTTCCGATACCTGCTGCTCCTGCACCTTCTCCGCATTTTTATTGTTGTACTGCATCACGATACCGCTTCCTAACGCGCCGCCGGCAGTCCCCATCACAAGGGAGAGCACAAGGCAGATCGGAATAAGTCCTCTGCCGCTTTTTTTCTCTTTCTTTTTGGGTTCTCCCGGAATCGGTCCGTTTCCGTAAGGTTCCTGATGAAAATAAGTATAATTGTTTCCCGGATAACCGTTGTTTTCATTGTTCTGACCGTATTGATATTCCATAACCGCCTCTCCTTTTTTTATTTTTTATACCGCCATGCGCCCGGTTCGTAATCCTTCCCCGGCACACCGCCATTCTTTATCATTGAAAAAGCATCTGATACGAACCTTTTCCTCATCAGATGCTTTTATCTTATTCTCTATTTATGTTAAAATTGTGATACGATTGTGTTTATTTTGTGAAAAATAAAGGCTTTGCGGGTTCTTTTAACTCTCCGTTTTCTCAAACGCCGCTCTTGCAAACCTGCTGCTCTCACGATTTTCCAGCACTAACCTCTCCGCCTCCTCAGAGGGATTGGAAATAACAGCCGTCTTTATGATCTCACAGGGAGGATCTGTCTTTACCATCTCCACCGCCTCCGTCACAGCCGCCACATCGCCGCTGACAAATACCGTTGTATGACCGCCGCATTTTGTATGCCATGTCTGAAATTCCACTTCCGATGTCTTTACCATCCGATCCACCGCCAAAACGGCGTCAGCACTGCCAAGCACCTCCACCAGCCCAAGGGCTTTAAATACTTTCATCTCTCCGTCTCCTTATCCTGTTTGCGCAGATGCCGGGGCATCCGCTGTCAAAAGCCGATTATTTGTTGATCGTCATCCTGATCGCCAGCTCGGAATCCTCCGAAGGGGAGGCGATGATCGTATGAGAATACACTTCCGATTCCATCTCCTTCGCCGCAAGGAGCGCCGCTTCCATTGCCGCCCGCACATCCGAAACACTGCCCCGCATCTTAACGCAGGCGCCGCTCTTTAACCGGTTTCTCTCCACCCCCTGGATCTTCACCGCCGCAGCCTTCGCCGCCGCGTCCAGCGCCACAAAACAGGACAGATAGCTGTCCAGCTCAAATACGCCTATCGCCTGCCTTTCATATCCCTGTGCCATAAAGCCCTTACCCTTCTCTCCATATATGCCGTATTTTTAAAATATTGACTTCTTTCAGTATACATCATTTGAGAGAGTGTTGGAAGTATAAATTTTATTATTTCAAATCCATTATTTGCTTTTTTGCCGAAACGAATTTACATGCTCCGTTACTGCCAACCGAATTTCCACGAATTGTACCTTGAAATGAAAAACATACCCTGATAGGATAAAAGCAGTGATTATCCGCCGGGGTATTACATCATTCAAAAACGATACAAAATCCCCGGCATACCGCCTCAGTGGATGCCGCCGCAGGCTAACCTGATATTTTATTTTATGAAAGGAACCCTTATGAACCCCATCAGAAAATCAACCCTCCGGGATATATCAAGAATAGCCGAAATCCTGATCTTTACCAAAAGAATGAACTATCGGTTCATTTTTCAGGACGACAACGTCTCCTTCGGCGAAATGCAGGTCCTGCCGCTGGCTCAGGAATATTTTGATGAGCCCCGGAAACTGGAACAAATCTGGGTATATGACGACGCCTTTGTCAAGGGCATGATCCATATAGAAAATTCCCGGATCTGCGAACTGTACGTGGACTGCTTTTTTCAGAACGAGGGCATCGGTTCAAAGCTGCTGGACTTCGCAATTGAAAAATTTGATGTGACTTATTTATATGTACTGGAAAAAAATGAAAGCGCCATACGGTTTTACCGCTCTCATGGCTTTGAGGTGACCAGGGAACGCGCTCCGGAGCCGGGAACGGCGGAATTTGTTGTGAAGATGGAACGTAAGCCGGCGGATAAATAAAGAAAAAGAGAGGAACAGACGAATATGATATGCCGCCTGTTCCTTTTCTTCTTTTTATCCGAAAATCCGCCGTTTCTTTTATTTCTCCATCTTCCAGAACGCCGCGCTGTAAGGAGGCAGTTCGCTTCCGCCGCCAAAATCATGCAGCCGGCCTGTGAGCAGATCCACCGCCTGGCCGCAGCCCGCATCAAAGTGTGCCGTATAGCTCTCCCCGTCCGCGTTGACAGCCACAAGCACTCTCTCGTTTTCCGACTTTCTCTCAAAAATACACTGCTTATTGGTCAGGACTACGGAACGGAACGCTCCATAGTTAAGCGCCTCCGAGTTCTTCTTCGCTTCCGCCATCTTTGCGATCTGATCCGTCAGCTCATTCCACACGGGTTCATCAAAACAGGCTCTGAGCGCAGGATCGCCTTCGCTCTTGTTCGCCTTTGCCCCCCATTCGCTTCCATAGTACACACAGGGAATCCCCGGCATACCGAACATCAGTGCATAGATCAGCGGCAGGTGCTTCTCATTGCCCAGAATACTTGCCACCCTTGTCACATCATGGTTATCCACAAAGGACAGCATATGCTTCCCTTTATATAATGTCCAGTTTTCCGGTCCGAACTGGCGCATCAGGGAATGATTGATTTCAAACAGGTTCATACTATTAAAACTGGAATGAAGCCCTTTATAGCATTCGTAGTTCGTAGCGGAATGCAGCATGCCGTCGTTCACCATCTGATTATAATCCCCGTGAAGCATTTCTCCCAGCAGATAAAAATCCTGTTTTTTACCGTCGCAGAACTGACGCAGCCGCCTTACGAAATTATGGTCGAGGCAGTATGCCACATCCAGCCTGAGCCCGTCGATGTCAAAGGTATCGATCCAGTAATTTACCGCGTCAAATATATGCCGTATCACCTCTTCGTTCTGAAGATTTAATTTTACAAGATCATAATTTCCTTCCCAGCCCTCGTACCAGAGCCCGTCATTATAGTTGGAATTTCCCTCAAGGCTGATATGGAACCAGTGCAGATAGGGAGAGTTCTCCCTGTTTCTCACCACATCCTGAAACGCCCAGAAGCCCCTTCCCACATGGTTGAACACGCCGTCCAGCACCACTTTAATACCTGCTTTATGCAGTTTTTCACATATTTCCTGAAAATCCTCATTGGTGCCAAGCCGTTTGTCGATCAGTTTATAATCCCTGGTATTGTAACCATGGGTGTCCGATTCAAAGACCGGCGAAAAATAGATTGCGTTTATGCCCAGCTTTTCCATATGCGGAATCCACTCTTCCACTTTCCTGATCCGATTTGTCAGTATGCCGTCATTTTCAAACGGGGCGCCGCAAAACCCCAGCGGGTATATCTGATAAAATACACTTTCGTAATACCATTTTCTGTTTTCCATCAAGCTCCTCTTTTCTTTGTGGCTGCCTATTATGGACAGTGAAACTTTTTAACCGCTCCACCGCTCACTGCCACCTTCCATAATTTTATCACATTTTTCCGCTTTATACTATCTTAAAATTATCGGCCGATATCAATCATTTAATTTTTATAGTTTTGGACAATTTAAAAACAACTGTTTTTTATTTATTTTCCGTTTTTACTCTCCTGTGCCTGCTCTTGTGTTAACATAAAACTTATCCACATCAAATTGACCAGATCAGTACCATTTTTCTTTTCCACAAAAAGTAATCCACATTTTTCCCTCTTTTTTTATGGAAAACATGTCATTTTTGACGCAGAACACCCTCTTTTCCACATATTTATCCACATATACACATCTGTCAGTTTCTTTTTCAAAAAAAATCACTCATGTCTTTTTCAAAAAAGCAAGTCTTTTTTTATATTTTTTTCGCCGGTTCTTTCTGACTAAAATCAAAATATAAATTATTTTTTCATACAATTTCGACACTATTTTTCACTCCCCTCTGGTACTGTTTTTTCATATGTGCTACAATATCTTGTAGTTGTGCATTATTGACTGATTCGGTACCGTCCCTGATTTTCAAACCGGACAATATTATTTTTCTATTATTTACCGTATTGGTCAAAAATAAAATTTTAGAAACGAGGGAAGCATATTATATGTTATTATTAGGTTCACACGTTGGAATGAGTGGGAAGGAAATGTTTTTGGGCTCCGTAAAAGAAGCCCTGTCCTATCATGCCAACACCTTTATGGTCTATACCGGCGCACCCCAGAATACCCGGAGAAAAGAACTCTCTGAACTGAGGATTCCGGAAGCGCAGGAGATGATGAAAGAAGCCGGCATAACGCAGTTCATCGTCCACGCGCCTTATATCATCAATCTTGCCAACGCAGTCAATCCCTCCACGTTTGAACTTGCCGTGGAATTTCTGGAAAAGGAAATCACAAGAAGTGCAGGCATGGGAAGCCATATTCTGGTACTGCATCCGGGCTCCCATGTGGGAGAAGGAAAAGAAATCGGTATCCGAAAGATCACGGAGGGCTTAAACCGGATCCTGACCGCCGATACACCCCTCTGCATTGCACTGGAAACCATGGCGGGAAAAGGTTCCGAAATAGGGAGTAGTTTTGAAGATCTGGCGGAAATCTATGAAAAAACCATTCACTCGGAAAAATTAAAGGTTTGCATGGATACCTGCCATATGCACGACGCAGGTTATGATGTGATACATAATTTTGACGGGATTTTGACAGAGTTTGATAAACTGCTTGGCATATCCCAGATTGCAGCCGTTCATTTGAATGACAGCAAAAACCCTCAGGGTGCCCGCAAAGACAGACATGCCAATCTGGGAGACGGGTACATCGGATTTGAGGCGCTCTCCTATGTAGCCCACCATCCCGCCCTGGCAGACATCCCCAAGATTCTGGAGACGCCCTATATTCCGCTGGCGGATAATCCCGATAAAAAAGTGCCGCCTTATAAGGAAGAAATTGCAAGACTGCGGGATGCCGGTTAAGTCCACCTTTTCCAAAATTCCCCCACATGAAATGCCGCATGGTTACAGGTGGTCACCCGGTACTGCTCCCATTCCCTGGGGAACATCCTCTGATAGGAGCGCTGCAAAAAGCGCTCATCCAAAAGCGCCACGATACCGATGTCATCCACGGTACGAATCACCCTGCCCGCCGCCTGCAGCACTTTATTCATCCCCGGGTACTGATAGGCATAGTCAAAACCGTTTTGCGTCTGTTTATCGAAATATTGACGGATGATCTCCCGCTCGTTGCATACCTGCGGGAGGCCGGTCCCTACAATAATGGCGCCGATCAGCCGGTCCTGCTTTAAATCAATGCCCTCGCTGAAAATCCCGCCCAGCACGCAAAATCCCAGAAGTGATCTCCTGTCGGCCGTCTCTTCCCCTTTGTTCTTCCGCAGCTCGGCCACTTCCTTAGATGGAGCCATTTCCGTCAGTCTCAGATTATCAGTTCCAACCTCCGAAAACCGGCTCAAAAACTCCTCCCGCTCCTTCTCCCCCATATACTCTTCCTGCAAAATACAGATTTCCCGCCCTTCATCAAAAAAAGTTTGCTGATAAGCATCATAAACCTCTCTCAAAAAAGCATGTGAAGGAAAAAAGATCAGATAATTTCCCTGCCTCTGTGCCGTAATCTCCTTAATATAGGAAGCCGCCCTGAAATACTCCCCCGGTCCCCGCCTTGTATATTTGCTGGTGATATCGGAGCCGATAAAGAGTCCCCGCTTTTCAGGCGAAAAAACAGAAGAAGCATATACCTCATAATCCTCTTCACCGCCACCGAGCAGCCCCTTGTAATACTGAATCGGCAGAAAAGTTGCCGAAAACAAAATACTGCTCCTGCCTCTCATCATGCATTCCTCCAGATTCCCGGAGGGATCGACGCAGAACAGTTTCAATACAAAACTGTCGTCTTTCCGCAGTTCCCCATAAATGACATACTTGTCATTTAGCTTGTCATAAATCAGTAAAAAGTGCGAAATTTCAAAGTAAAACTCCAATACTTCTTTTCTGACAGGACTGTCATCATAGTCTTCCAGAAACCTTTCCATCTGTGCCGCCAGCTTATTCAGCGGCAGGATAAACGCTTCGATACTCTCCAAAGTCCGATAATCTTCGCATTCCTTTTTATAGTTTAGAAGCTGTCTGTTACAGCGCTCAAGCAGCGATCCCATCTTTTTATCATATCCCCTGACCACCTTTTTGAGCTTAAGGAAGTCCTCCTTTTTCAGTTCGGCACTGTACATCTCCCGCCCTCTGTCCACCAGATTATGCGCCTCGTCCACCAGAAAAATGTACTCCCGCCTGACGCCCTCCGCAAAAAATCGCCTTAAGTATACATGGGGATCAAACACATAATTGTAATCACAGATCACTCCGTCCGCAAACAGGCTCATGTCCAGACACATCTCAAACGGACAGACCTGATGCTTCACGGCATATGCTTCTATCAATCCCCTTGTAAAACTGACTTCATGAGTCAACATATCATAAACCGCATCATTTACCCTGTCATAATGCCCTTTTGCATAGGGACATGCCACCGGATTACATTCCGCCTCCTCCAAAAAGCAAATTTTGTCCCGGGCAGTCAATATCACTGTCTTAAACAGCAGCCCCCTATCCCGCAGAATAGAAAAGGCCTCCTCCGCCACAGTTCTGGTAATCGTTTTTGCCGTCAGGTAAAACAGTTTCTCTGCCATCTGCTCCCCCACCGCCTTCACCGATGGAAATATCGTGGATAATGTTTTCCCCACCCCTGTGGGCGCCTCAATAAACAATTTCTTTTTGTGGTACAAGGTCTGATAGACATAAGTGACCAGCTCTTTCTGTCCCTCCCGATAGGGAAAGGGAAAATCAATCTCCCGGATGGACCGCTGCCTTTTTTCCCGCCAGTCTGCCTCATAGTCTGTCCACTTCTGATAAGACCGCATCAGATCCTCAAACCACCTTTCCAGATCCTGAAAGCGGTAGTCCTGAAAGAAATACCGCAGTTCCTCCGTCTCTATATTACAATAGGTCATACGGACACGGATAAAGGGCAGGTTATTCTGCTTTGCATAGATAAAGGCATAGCACTTTGCCTGCGCCAAATGCACCATGACAGGCGCTTTCATCCTGCTGACATCTGCGTAAGTACCCTTGATCTCATCTATGACAACCGTGTCATCTATACTGTCAGGATACGGATTCTGCGGTATGTCTTCCTCCAATCCTGCCAGTTCCTGCCTCAGAAAGCAAAGCTGCCCCTCCATGCCCTTCTCCGCATACATTTTCGCTTCAGCCTTTTTACTGCTTTCTGTTCCATCTCCCGTCCTATTCTCCTCTACCCTCTTTAGGCCGCTCTTTGTACCGCCTCTTGCTCCCACCTCTGCCTTCTGATCAAAACAGCCTTCAAAAGAAACCGGCACTTCTTTCATAATCCGTCTCGCCAACTGCCCATCTATGATGCCATCCGCTCTGCCCTCCACCAGAATATCATACTTTAGAGTATGATAACTATATTTCAAAGTGACTTCCGCATGATAATCGGCCCCCATACGCCGCTGGAGCATACGATGGATTCTGCCGCCCTCCTGCATTGCCGTATCAGGGGCGGAGGCTTTTCTGTTGTCAATATCTCCGCTGCGCAGAATAAATTCCACCAGATTGCGGACGGATGTGATCACTTCCATGGTTGCTTCCTCTGTATATACGTTGATTCTGTTTTTCCGGTTGCCGCCTTCTCATAATACTATAGTATTATTACAAATCACTATAACAATTTCAGCCCGGACATAATAGTATCTTACCATTAAAGTTTTCTTTTCTCAAGAGCAGCCACAATCTCTTTATGCAGGTATCCACAATACAGGCTTTCCGTATTAAAAATTTCGTATAATTTCGCTCTTGCCTATACGGATAAAAAGGAGTTTAATAGTACTAAATCAAATACTGCCAAAACATTATCATATAATAAGGAAAGGATACTCCCCATGAGCACTATTACCATACCAAAAAACTATCAATCCGAATTAAACCTTCATGACACTCAGGTTGCGATCAAGCTGGTCAAAGACTGCTTTCAGGGGCTTCTGACGGAACGTCTCCACCTGCAAAGGGTATCGGCACCATTGTTTGTAACGCCCGAGTCCGGTCTGAACGACAACTTAAACGGCATCGAGCGCCCCGTCGGATTTACGATGAAAGAACAGAACGAGAGACAGGCGGAAGTCGTACAGTCTCTTGCAAAGTGGAAACGCTATGCCCTGAAAAAATACGGCTTCCATTACGGGGAAGGGCTTTATACCGATATGAACGCTATCCGCCGTGATGAGGAAACCGACAACATCCACTCCATCTTCGTAGATCAGTGGGACTGGGAACGGATCATCGATAAAGACGAGCGTACTCTGGATACGTTAAAAAGCGTTGTGCGGGATGTCTATCGTGTACTCTGCAAAACTGAAAAATATATGGCGATCCAGTATGACTACATAACCGAGATCCTGCCGAAGGAAATCTTCTTTATCACAACCCAGGAACTCGAAGACATGTATCCCGACGCCACACCAAAGCAGAGGGAATATAACATCACCAAAGAAAAAGGCGCCGTCTGCCTGATGCAGATCGGCGATAAACTGGCATCCGGCGAGCGTCATGACGGCAGGGCTCCGGACTATGACGACTGGGCGCTGAATGCAGATATCATCGTTTATTATCCGGTACTGGATATCGCACTTGAGTTATCCTCCATGGGTATCCGTGTGGACGAGGACTCTTTAAAGGAACAGCTCGCAAAGGCCGGCTGTGAAGAACGCGCCGGGCTCCCCTTCCAGAAAGCCATTCTGGAAAAAGAGCTTCCTTATACTATAGGCGGCGGTATCGGCCAGTCCCGGATTTGTATGTTCTTCCTGCGCAAAGCCCACATCGGAGAAGTGCAGAGTTCCATCTGGCCCGAGGAGACCGTGATGGCTATGGAAGAGCGGGGGATAAAGCTGTTGTAAAATGACAGATTCTTTCTACACGAAAAAAGAGCCGACGCTTTGCCGGCTCTTTATATATCATCCCTCTTCAGTTCACTATACTGCAACGCCGCAGCAGGAATTTTTACCTTGACACATTCAGTTTTGCCATCAGTGCTTCCTGTAAAACCCTGGACACGTTGATATGTGCTTTTTCCGCTTCCTGATTCAGCCAGTTCGGAAGTGTAACATTTCTTCTCACGGTTTTATTATCTACCCTGCGCCGATACTCCACAAAGTCTATATCCACCAGCGAAACATATCCTTTCCCATCTTCCGCGAATGTTCCTTTTGATGCATCAATGTCATTTAATGCGCTGGGGTTCGGTATATCCTTTCCTTCATCCTCCCGTGTTATTCCTTTTAATCCGATAGCGTCCCTTGCCATATAAACAGCATCTACCATGCCATATCCTTCTGTTAATATCCCCAAATCCGGAACTTCTACCAGTACTGTATCTTTTTCATCATTTAATGGTGTGAATATTACAGGATATATATTTTTCATCTCATAGCCTCTTCTTTCTTTTTAGCTTTATCCGTATACTCATTGAACAAATAGATTTTTATAATCCCCATTTCCTCAATATCGCCTTTGCTAATCTTTCGTTTATCTCCCGGTGCCTTGGCACCTGCTCTTCATCATCTCCTCTGGCATATATATCATGGTCACTTCCGTGCCTCTTCAGTATAAACCCGCCTTTTTCCAGGCGTTTTATCAATTCTCTTTGCTTCATTATGCCCTCCTTATACATATATAATACACATTATTTACACATTTTTCAATAGTAAATGTGTATTTAATACATATTATCAGGCGCCGCATTATCAGATATACCAATAGTTTAAGATTATCTTAAGCTTTTCCTGCATCTTCCTTAAGCTGGCTATGCTATTATAATCATAACACGACAACCAAACGGAGGACAATACTATGATATGGACAAGAAAAGAATGTAAAGCATGGGCAAAAGAGGCCCTGCAAAGAAACTATTGGAGGATCGTGCTGGTAGCCTTTCTCGCAATGCTGCTCTTCGGCGGCGGTCCCGGCAGCACAAACTGGGTAAAGATCGGCCTGAATCAGACCGACACCGCTTCCGACGATTCATCCGTGAGCGTTACAACGGAACCTTCCGCAGAAGAAGCTTCCATCACCGCAGACCGGACACAACCCCCCCAGGATTCCATTTTGGTCCCTGAAAAAGTACGAATGGTCGGCATTGTTATCTTTATCCTGATTCTCCTTGTCACCTTTGCTTTTCTGTTTGCATTGCAGGCGCTCCTTTTTAATCCTTTTTTAGTGGGGTGCAGCCGGTTTATGGTAAAAAGCGTCGATGACCGGGCAAAGGTAAAAGAAATAGCATACGGCTTTGACCACTCTTATAAAAATATTGTAAAGACCATGTTCCATTACGATATCCGTATCTTTTTGTGGTCCCTGCTGTTTATCATTCCCGGTTTTTACAAACAATATCAATATCGCATGGTGCCTTATATCCTCGCCGAAACCCCTGATATGGACTACAAAGAAGTACTGCAAAAAAGTACGGACATGATGAGGGGTGAAAAATGGAAA
Organism: Lachnospiraceae bacterium; assembly: GCA_022799355.1. GTDB lineage: Bacteria > Bacillota > Clostridia > Lachnospirales > Lachnospiraceae > 1XD8-76. Next base: position 39,095 of record JAAWOG010000015.1, read on the forward strand.
GCCTTTGTACTGGACCTTTCCTTTATCCCCTGGCATATATTCGGTATGATAACATGCGGTATCGCGGAAGTTTTCTATGTCTACCCCTACCATAGCTTGACCTCGGCGGCACTTTATCGTAAGCTGAACTGGAAGAATATGCAGGTGCAGGCACAGCCGGAAGCACTGATGGGAGAAAACAATGACATATAATATTCTGATAGCAGATGACGAACCGGAAATCCGGGAACTTCTGCGTCTGTATCTGGAAAAAGACGGTTATAAGGTACACGAAGCGGCAGGCGGCACCGAGGCGCTTGCCGTATTGAAGCGGGAAAAAATAGACCTGGCGGTCCTGGATATTATGATGCCGGGACCGGACGGCTACCGCGTTTTACAAAATATCCGGGAGCACAGCAATATACCCGTGCTTCTGCTCTCCGCAAAATCAGACGATTCCGACAAGATCCTGGGACTCGATCTGGGTGCCGACGATTATATCACAAAACCCTTTGTTCCTTTAGAGGCTGTCGCCAGAATACATTCCAACCTCCGCCGCTTTTATGATCTGGGCAGCGCAAAAATCAGTGCGCCGGAAAACGACATTCTGGAAACAAAATCACTGCGGCTGGATTTAAAGAGCTGCCTGCTGTACAGAAGCAATGAAAAAATCGTGCTGACTTCCGTGGAATTTCGGATCATGAAGCTTTTTATGGAAAACCCGGGGAAGGTCTTTACAAAGCAGCAGCTCTTTGAGCAGGGCTGGGGAGAATCCTATATGCTCTCCGATAACAATGTGATGGTATGCATTTCCAAGCTGCGCGCCAAACTGGATCACGACAACACGGAGTACATCCGCACGATCCGCGGCCTGGGCTACCGTCTGGAAGATGAGGGAAACTGATCTATGCAGAAAAAATCTCTGAAATGGTTTCTGATCAAAAATTTTATGGCCATTTTATTTTTTATCTATATTGCGGAAACGCTGCTTGGCATCCTGTATCGCCAACTCGTCTTTCCGTCTTTAACGGAAGTACTGGAATTGCAGCAGATCACCGTCTCCTCCGGGGGCAGTCTTTTCCTATTTATGATACGGCTTCTGCTTTTTTATCTGGTATCCCTCCTGCCCTCCGGCGCTGCGGACTATCTGCAGGGCATACTCACCGATATGGCAGGAGACAGCATGCCGATCCGGATTTCCTCCCCATTCTACCAGGGATGGCAGGGCACATTACTAACCGTTATGTTTCTGTTTCTTTTACTGCTTCTTCTGGGCTTAAGCCTTTTGCCCTACATCGCCGGAGCGCTGCGGTATTACAAAATAGTGACTCTTAAAGTCAATGAACTGCTGGAAGAAGAAAAAGAAAGACAGCTTGCCTTCGATCGCAAAAGAAGCCTCCTGTTGTCCGATATCGCCCACGATATCAAAACGCCGATCACTACGATCTGCGGTTACAGCAAAGCTCTCTCGGAGGGCGTTGCTTCGCCGGAGAAAAGCCGGGATTATCTGGATGCTATTTACGGAAAAGCCATGCGGATCGATGAGCTGATAACCCTGCTGTTCGAATATGTGAAACTGGACAGCGAAGGTTTTTGCCTCCACAAAAAAAGCGGAGATCTGGCGGAACTGCTGCGGGAATCCGTCGCGGCCTTCTACACGGATTTTGAAGAAAAGCATATCACGCTCACCGTGGATATCCCCGAATATCCCGTTCCCTGCGAGATGGATTCCCTTCAGATAGAGCGCGCCGCCGCAAACCTGCTCACTAACGCCCTTCGTTACGGAAAAGACGGCGGCAGGGTGCTGGTACGATTAAAAAACCATACCATTTCCGTAGCGGATAACGGCAGAGCGATCGATCCTGATTTTGCGGCACGTATTTTTGAGCCCTTTTCCAGAGAGGACACCGCCCGTACCACAAAGGAAGGGAGCGGCCTCGGCCTCAGCATTACCGCCAAGATCATAGAGATGCATGGCGGAAAACTGTCCTTAAACAGCAGTTTTGGGGAGGGCTACACAAAAGCTTTTCAGATAAAAATGCCTGAAAGTTCCCGGTCACAATTTCCGGTTGCATAAAATGCCTCCGTGTAATAAACTGAAATCAAAAAAGAACATTTCTGCCGGAACTTTCCGGACAGAAAATCAAATGAAGAAAGGATTCCGCACAGGCATCCCGCCTGTACCCGGTGCGTACTATGACAAAAAAATGGTGGCATGACAAAGTGGCATATCAGATTTATCCGAAAAGCTTTTATGATTCCAACAAAGACGGCATCGGTGATATCCCCGGTATTATCGAAAAACTGGACTATCTGCACGATCTGGGCGTGGATATCATCTGGCTTTCCCCCTGCTACCCCTCTCCCCTGGCGGATCAGGGCTACGATATCTCGGATTACTACAATATCGATCCCCGTTTCGGCACGATGGAGGATATGGAGAGGCTGATCGCCGAAGCGAAAAAGCGGAACATGTATATCCTGATGGATCTGGTGGTAAATCACTGCTCCGATGAACACGAATGGTTCCGGAAAGCCTGTGAAGATCCGGAGGGCAGATACGGCCATTTTTTCTATTTAAGAGATAAAGAAGAGGGAAAACTGCCCACCAACTGGCGCTCCTATTTCGGCGGTCCGGTGTGGGCGGACCTTCCCGGCACAGATAAGCAATACCTCCATGTATTCCATAAAAAGCAGCCCGACCTCAACTGGGAGAATCCCGAGCTCCGTGAAGAGATTTACAAAAATATCAACTGGTGGCTGGAGAAAGGATTGGGCGGTTTCCGCATCGATGCGATCATTAACATCAAAAAAGCCCTGCCCTTCCGTGACTATACCCCCGACAGGGAAGACGGGCTCTGCAATGTAAATACCATGCTGAAAGAGACGACCGGCATCGGTGCCTTTTTAGGAGAAATGCGGGACCGCACGTTCCTGAAATACGATGCCTTTTCCGTCGGTGAAGTGTTCAACGAAAAGCCCGGAGAACTGCCCGATTTCATCGGTGAAAACGGCTATTTTTCCAGTATGTTTGACTTTAATGCCGCTATCTTCGGCCAAAGTGAAAAGGGCTGGTACGATGCAAAGCCCATCACACCGGAGGATTACAAAAACTGTTGTTTTGAAGCACAGGAAAAAGCGGCAGATATCGGTTTTCTCTCCAATATTATCGAAAACCACGATGAACCCCGGGGCGTAAGCCGTTACATCCCCGAGAGCGACTGCTGCCCGGAGAGCAAAAAAATGCTTGCCGCTCTTTATTTTATGCTGCGCGGTATTCCCTTTATCTATCAGGGACAGGAACTGGGTATGGAGAATACGCAGTTTTCTTCCATTGCGGAAATTGACGATATCTCCTCCCTGGACGAATATCAGGTGGCTCTCGATGCGGGGCTTTCGCCCGAAGAGGCCCTCAAAGTGGTCGCAGGACGCAGCCGTGACAATGCCCGCACGCCGATGCAGTGGTCCGATGCGCCGAACGCCGGTTTTACGGAGGGCACTCCCTGGCTTAGCGTTAACCCCAATTATCCTTCCATCAATGCAGCCGCCCAGCAAAACGATCCGGATTCCCTGTTTTCCTTTTACAAACAACTGATCCGCCTGCGCAAGAACCCCGTATATCAGCAAACCATTGTATATGGTATTTTGGAACCTGCCTTCAGAAAGCGGAAAAATCTGATGGCATACTACCGCAGGAGCGATAAGACATTGCTTGTTATCGGAAATTATCAACGACAGGAACAATCCGTTACGCTGCCTGCGGCATATAAAAAGGTACTGCTGAACAACTATGCGGACATTGCACAGGACGGAACTTCGATACTTTTACACAAATATCAGGTACTGATATTAGAACTATAATATTTGTGCTACCTTATCCCCAATAGTCCGAAAATATAATCAAGTGCCGGATGCTCAAATTCGGTCTCCTCCGGTGCCAGTATGCCGTAACAGGGATCAACGATATAGCGCTTTCCGTCAAGCGTCACCACGCTCCAATGATGCACGATCATTTTGTTATAGCTTGCCACCGCATGGTCCCACTGGATACCGAGCATCTCATACATCAGCCCTACCGTTCTGGCGCATCCGCTGGCATCGGCACCGCCATAATAGAAAAAGCCGTAGGCGTTGCTGCAGTGCGGTGTGGCATTGGTATATACCACATCACCATCCACAAGCGCATTCGTGACCGTCTGGCTGACAAAAAGTATCTGCTCCTCCTTGCTCAGCCCCTGCGCAAGCTGCATCCAGGGCGCCATGTTATTATAAAGTTCCGCAAACTCCGCATCTGTCATGGAATCCTTGAGATCATTGTAGTGCGGCAGATTCTGCAGCGGAACCACTCCCGGCAGAGCCGCAGCGGCAATACCCGTACCCTCCATGCCATCCACCAGTTCACCTCCCTGTGCGCCTGCATAGGGCACTCTGCCTTCCAGCCTTCCGTAAGAGACATAATGAACATACAGAGCTTCCGCATCCATTCCCACTGCCGCTGCCACATCAGGATATGTCGCCGCATAAAATGCGGGATCAAATTTTCCCGCTGCCTCTGCCCTTTCGGGAGTAAATACCAGCACTCCCACAGCCACAGCCATTGCCAGTACCGCCTTCAGGAATCCTTTTTGGTTTTTTGTCGTCATTTCCTTTTCCCTCCTCTATGATAAATTTTTTAAAACTATACTGTTACATACGCCATAATACCTCCGCGCTCTCCCCTTTCCTGTTTATGATCGCCGTTCACCGTTCGCTTCTTATTTTAATACCAATATTATACCATGTCTATCAACATGGTAACGCTTCGCGATGCACACTCGCTTCGCTCGGCGCTGGTATTATATCTGCCGATATTATACCATGTCTATCGACATGGTAACGCTTCGCGATGCACACTCGCTTCGCTCGGCGCTGGTATTATATCTGCCGATATTATACCATGTCTATCGACATGCTACGCTTCGCGATGCACACTCGCTTCGCTCGGCGCTGGTATTATATCTGCCGATATTATACCATAATATTTCACATACAAACATATTTTGACCTCCAATTGTTCAAAAAAATTGCCTCCGTTTTATTGCTTTCCGTTTCCCTTCTCTTATATCAAAATTTCTACTTGCCGTTTTCCCGAAAAAATGATATACCTGAATAATGATTTTATGGTAAAAGAGGTAAAAAAATGATTCCGGACATTTTATTGGATGCGCTTCTTGATACGCTTAAAGTTCTTCCGTTTTTATTTGCGGCTTTTTTGATCCTGGAGTTTATAGAACATTACTCCGCCCACCACAGCAATCGGGTATTGTCAAAAGTCGGAAATGCAGGCCCCCTTGCGGGCGCCCTTCTCGGCTGTATTCCCCAGTGCGGTTTTTCGGTGGCGGCAGCAAATCTCTATGCCGGAGGGCTGATTACCACGGGTACGCTGCTCGCCGTATTTCTCTCCACCTCGGATGAAGCCCTTCTTATTTTAATGGCGCACCCGGGAAGCGGAAGAGCGATCGCCTCCCTGCTTGTATGGAAAGTAATCATCGGCATCACGGCTGGGTTTCTGATCGATCTGTTGTTTCGTGGAAAAAAGGAAGAGAAAGATTTAAAAGAGATCTGTAAAGGCTGTGGCTGCAGCGATACCGGAGGCATCTTTAAACCGGCGCTTTTCCATACCGTCAGGCTGGCGGCATATCTTTTTCTGTTTACTTTCTGCCTGAATCTTGTGCTTGCATTGATCGGAACGGAACAGCTTACCGTACTTCTCGGGAAAGGTACTCTGTTTCAGCCCTTTTTCGCCGCTCTTTTGGGATTGATCCCCAACTGCGCCTCCTCCGTGCTGATCACGGAACTTTACTTGGCCGGCGGCTTAAGTTTCGGTTCCGCCGTCGCTGGCCTGTGTTCCGGCGCCGGCGTAGGGCTTGTGGTATTATTCCGCTCCAATCATCCCCTGCGGGAGAACTTCAGGATTCTGTCACTGCTCTATGGGATTGCCGTGGCTGCGGGATTGCTTTTAAATGGTATCGGCGTCTAGCCTTGCCCTTTCCTGCTGATTTTGATATAATCTTACTATTAATTTATATGTAACAAAAGATCAGGAGGCCGCGGCATGTACTTTCAACGAATGAAACAGGTATTTCTAAACCGTTCCCTGACATCGAAACTGAAATACATCTACACGGCACTGATTTTTTTGTGCATATCCTGCAATCTGTTGATCCTGTATGGATTTTTCTCCCGGGAAATGCAAAAAACGCTCTCCACCCTGACCTCTCAGACCGTAGAAACCGTATCCCGAAATGTAGACAGTTCCCTTTCCGTGATCTCGAAAACCTCAACCTATCTTCTTGGCACCACTGAGGTCCAAAATTATTTACAGGACATGAATCACTCTGATTATGCCATTCTTTCCAGGCAGCTCCGCAATTCGCTCTATCTGACTATGGAATCCATGCCTCTTGCCTCTTCCATTATCGTGATGAAACCCTCCGGGGTTTATGAGGGAGCAGCGCGCTATACCATGCCCTCCGTAGAAATGGCTTTCCCCGAAAATGCTCCATGGTATGAAGAACTTTGCGCTAAAAAAGGGGCTCCTATGTTAACGATCAATGCTGACGGCTTCCTTTCCTTTGAAGATAACAAAAATTACATTACTTTAATCCGACTGATCAACAGTACCGAGGATGCCACCCCTCTTGGCTGCCTGTTTATTAATATCTCCGTGGATTCTCTTTTTTCCTTTGCCTGCGAAGAGGGCGGCAATTTTACCGATTTTTGTGTCTCTTCCGAAAACGACATTATCCTCCCGTTTTTGAACGAAGAGCTGAACCACTGGTTAGAGCATACTCCCCCGGAGTCTTTTCCCTCTGAAACCACAATCAATCTGAATCATAACAGATACCTGTTGTTGAAATTCCGGACTTCCGGTATGGACTGGAACTACACAGCCGCTGTCAATTACCGTCTTTTTACAGGGCAGCACAGAACGTTTATCTTGATCTCCATTATCATCCTGCTGATCAGCTTTGCTTTTTTCCTGCTGATCGCTCTCAGCACAAACCGTTTTGTCACTGCTCCACTCTATCGTCTTATGAACGCCATGAAGAAACCGGAAACAGGAGATTTCAACCACGCCAACGTAACACCTTGGCATGATGAGATCGGCCAGCTTCAGAACGCTTACAATGACATGGTGGATAAAATACAACAGCTTCTCGAATCCAAAGTCTCGGAACAGAAAAGGCTGCGTAAAGCAGAGTTAAATGTCTTACAGGAACAGATCAAACCGCATTTTCTCTACAACAGCCTTGGTGCCATTTCCTATCTGGTGACTTCTCACCAGAATGAAAAAGCCTATGATCTGATCATTTCCCTTTCCGAGTATTATCGGGAAAGTCTGAGCAAAGGCAGTAAGATTATACCGTTATCCGCTGAGATCAATATTGTCAAAAATTATCTGAAACTGCAGAAAGTCCGTTTTCCTGATATTTTTAACGATACATATGAATTGCAGGAAGACATGCTCTCCTGTCAGATTCCCCGGCTTATTTTACAGCCTCTGGTGGAAAACTCCCTGTATCATGGCATCATACCCACCTGCGATTACGGCATGATACAAATATGCGTTTACTCCGATGACGGCAAACTCATTCTTCGTATTTCGGATAACGGCGTCGGTATGTCACAGGCAGTTCTGGAAAACATATGGAATACGGACTCAGGAAATGTCTCCCAAAGCTTCGGTTTAAGGGGAACCATAGAACGTATGCAGATATTCTACGAAACGCCGGATATCTGTAAAATCGACAGCCGCCCGGACGAGGGTACCGTGATCACATTTTCCATACCATTGTCACGCTGCCATATAAATTCCGAAGCAGATAACATCTGATAAATGATATCATACTGTTTTACCCACAAAACGATACGGAGAGATAACATGAACACTGCTGATAAAACAATGCTGAAAGTTATGATTGTAGATGATGAAGAACTGGCACGCAAAATGCTGATCACCGGCGCCAACTGGCAGTCCATGAATATGGATATCATTGCCGAGGCAGTCTCCGGGCAGGACGCCCTCTCGGTTATGGAAGAACAGTTACCCGATATTCTTTTTACCGACATCAAAATGCCCTATATGGACGGCATGGAACTTTGCAATATTGTCACCCGAAAGTACCCACATATTAAGATCGTCATCACTACCGCATTCAAGGACTTTGATTACGCCCACCAATGCATCAGCCTTGGCGTTTCTCATTTCCTGTTAAAACCGATCAACAGAAATGATCTGGTTGCTACTCTTTTAAAACTAAGAGAACAGATCGAAAGCGAAAAACAGCAGTGGTTTGAAGTGGATCATCTGAAAAAAATATTGAAGAAAAACTATGCTTTCCTGCGTGAAAGATTCCTGCTGGAATTTTGTGAAAACAGTTCACGTTCCGCTTCCATTCAGCAGCAGCTTTCCTACTATTTTCCGGAAGGTATCCCTTCTTATATTCAGGTGACGCTTTTGGAAGCCCATGCTTCTCATTCGGGAAATCTGCCGGAGGAAGAACACCTGCTGCAGGATATGAAAAATCTGGAATACATTAAAAAATATCTGGACGGAGTGGAAGATGTGGAAATATTTGCGGACAACAACCATCATCTGGTGCTTCTCACCTATTCCCCGAAGATTCAGGTTGTCTCCCTGTGCGAACAGTTAAAGCGCAGCATTTATCAGACTTCAGGAAATGAGATCTTATTTGGTATCGGCAACCATTACGATAATTTTTATCAGGCACAGGCATCCTTTACGGAGGCTTTGGAATCTCTGAAATTCAGCCGCTATATGCCCGATCAGCCTATCGTTATCTACCAGAACGATCTCCATGTGCAAAATGCCGGTTGGACAATCTCCCCTTCAAAGCTGGAAGATATGAAATTTTATATCAAAGCCGGACTCCCTGATTCCGTGCAAAAACTTCTTCCTTCTCTTTATCAGACAAAAGAAGGCTCTCTCCTCGGTCCGGAACACGCCCGTATTTTATCCATGACCTTGCTGTCTTCCGCTGTCAATGTGGCGAATGATATCGGAATTCCTTTAGATGACATGCTCCCTGATTCCGGAAATTCCTTTATGCAGATTCTGTTAGAACCTTCCAGCCGGAATCTCCGAAATCAGACAGGCTCTTTTTTAGTCCGTCTCACTACCCAGATTGCCGAGTGCAGAACAAACAAAAGTAAGTCTGCTTTATGGGAAATTATACAGTATATTCAGGCAAACCTTACTGACTCTTCCCTCTCCCTTGGCTCCGTAGCTGAAACTTTTCATATGAATGACAGTTATTTAAGCCGCACTTTCACAAAAGAACTGGGATTCAGTTTTTCCAAATACCTGAACAGGCTGCGTATGGAGCGCGCCATCGTGCTGCTTCGCTCCACTGATCTGAAAGCCTATCAGATCGCCGAAGCAGTGGGAATTCCGGACGCTTACTATTTCAGTAATTGTTTTAAAAAATATACCGGAAAATCTATACGGGATTACCGAAAAGGGGGAACCTGATCCGGGACATTTTCTCAGATATATTTCCCGTCCACTTCCATATCCAGTTCCCGATAGTCAAAATAGTCAAAATCGGCCGGAAGTCCCGTACCCAGGCCGTCCGTGCTGAACATGCCGGTAAAAGCTCCCGTAAAAGCCGCATCATAGACCGCTTTGATATATTCATCGGACAGTCTCGCAGAATCAAACCGGCAGGGTGTCTCCATCCATGTTTTCCCATCAAAGGAATAGAGATACCAATAGGAAATTCCTCTTACCTGCACTTTCAGCCAGACATACTCCGCTTCCTCCGGTACAGGAACGGGTTCTTCCTGGTAAACGCTGTATGTCTTTCCCAGGTCTGTGTATACGACATCGATTACTCTGCCGTATTTTTCATGCCAGGTAATATGGATGCAGGACCAGTTTTTTGTATTGTAATAACAGCTCAGCCCTGCTGCCTGCTGTATGGTTACCGGACTGTAAGAGAGTTTTGTCTCCGCATCAAACGTAAAACTCTGCCACCTTCTTGCCACATGCGCCTGCAGGAATGTGGAGGCGAGAGACTGCCTTCCGTAGAGCCGCAGATGCCCCGGTCTGTCCTTCAAAGACAGGGTATCTTCAGGAAGCGGGATTCTGAGTGTCTGAAATATAAAACTCAGTTCTTCTTTATCAAAATCATCTTTTCCGCTCCTTTCATCTTCTCCGCCAAAAGCAACATATGTTGACGCATTTGATTCCACCGGTGCATCTACTTCCACCGGTGCATCTACCTCCACCTTTCCTTTGTGGCCACCTACGATATGGGGCCAGCCATCGTCATCCCATACCACTTTTTGGATTCCGGTCTCCCTTCCCAGAGGACACCATCCTCTGACTTCGGCAACCGACTCCGTATGGTGGTGCAGAGGACGTCCCATCAGATGTGCAAAATACCACTCTCCTGCTTTCGTCCGCACGAGGGAGCCGTGCCCTGCCTTCTGAACAGGATGAAGGGGAGCATCCAGAGTTGTAAGAAAAGGTTCCCCGGGCTGCGTCTCAAAAGTCCCGTCAAGCGATTCCGCCCTCGCCACTCTCTCCTGATGGGCATATACCGTTCCGCCCTGTGCCACAAACAGATAATAATATCCGTTAATCTTATAGAGGTGGGGCCCTTCCGTAAAGCGGTCCGCCGTTCCTTTGTAGATCACCCGCGGTTCTCCCACCAGCCTCTGCTCTTTTTCCGAATATTCCGTACACATAATCCCGTAAAAAGGATGATGGTAACTTCTTGGATCCCAGTACTGATTAACCAGATACTTTTTTCCGTCATCATCATGGAATAATGACGCATCAAATCCTGCCGTATTCAGGACTACCGGATCGGACCAGGGCCCCATAATATCTTCCGCAGTGATCAGATAATTGATGCAGTCTTTGTAGGAACCGTCCGTCACTTTCACATCCGTATATACCAGATAAAATTTCCCGTTATCGTAAGACAAATCCGGTGCCCACACACCGCCTGAATCGGGATTCCCCCACATATTTAAAAGTCTTATCTCATCTAACGGATAAGTAATCAACTTCCAGTTTGCCAGATCTTTTGATGCATGTATTCTGACACCCGGCCACCACTCAAACGTTGAGGATGCAATATAATATGTATCATCCACCCTGATCAGACTTGGATCCGGGTGAAATCCCTTTAAAATCGGATTTTTTATTTTCATAAACATTTCTCCTGTTCTAATTACAATTCTTATTCCGGTTCCGCATAAATATTAATACTATCCCTTGACAGCACCGGCAACCATACCGCTCTGCACCTGTTTGCTGAACAGCAGGTAGATGATCACCGTTGGCAGCGTTGCCACCACTAGGCCTGCTCCCATAGTCCCCCAGTCCGTTGTATACTGACCGACCATCTGCATGATACCTACCGTTAATGTCCTGTATTTTTCAGAATTGATAAAAGTGATTGCAAACATCATCTCATTCCATGTGGACAGAAACGTAAAAATGGAAATTGTCGCAAGCGCCGGTTTGACAAGGGGCAGGATGATCAGTGCGAAGGTTCTGAATATCCCGCATCCGTCCAGAAACGCCGACTCTTCCAGTTCCAACGGCAGCGCCTGAAAAAAACCGATCATAAAAAAAATCGCCATCGGCAGGGCAAACGCAATATAGGGCACAATAATTGCCTGATATGTGTCCAGCATTTTCAGATTGCGCAGCATAATAAACACCGGCAGCAACACGGCATGGAGCGGGATCATCAGCCCGATAGAGAAAAACAACTTTACAAAACGGTTTGCTTTTACCCGCATCCTTGCAATGGCATAAGACACCATACATGCCAGAATATCCGAAACAATAATAACTACCGCCGTCACAAAAATACTGTTCAGCAGATAATGTCCTACATTTGCATGAAACAGCGCATTTTCGTAGTTTCCCCACTGAAACCGGTGCGGAATCCCCATAACGTTTCCGCTGTATATCTCATTGTTATCTTTCAGGGAAAAAAATACCAGAAAGATCAGCGGATAAATCTGTATAACGGCAAACGCCGCCAGCACAATATGCAGCAGAGCCTTTGAAAGTTTTAAATTAGATATTTTTATTTTTTTCATTTCCGCCTCCCAACGATTAATATGTTGTATTTTCCACCTTGAAGAACTTCTCAATCAGGAAATAGAACAGCAGGCATTCCAGTACGATAAAAATTGCCATTGCACTTCCCCTCCCGTATTCCATTCTTGTAAAAATAGATGTATACATCAGGGTACTTGGCACTTCACTTGCATGCAGAGGTCCGCCTTTTGTCAGTACCCAGATCAGATCAAACAGTTTCAGTGAACCGATCACCGCAAAAGTAAGGCTCACCTTCATCGTACTTCTGATCAGCGGAATCGTCACATGCCATGCAATCTGCCGTTCGTTAGCCCCGTCAATCTGAGCCGCCTCATAGATATCCGACGGTACGCTCTTGATACCCGTGTAGAGGATCAGCATATGATACCCTATGTACTGCCAGATGATCGGAAAGAAGGAGGAAGCAAGTACATAGCGCTTATCCCCGAGCCAGTCCTTTCCCTCAAAGCCCAAACTCTCCAAAATCGCGTTTAAGGCGCCGTAATCAGGATTATATATTTTCAGGAACAACTGCCCGATGACCACGGTGGAAAGCAGAACCGGTATAAAATAGATCGTTCGGTAAGCTCTCTCCCCTTTTATGTTCCTTGCCAGTACAAGTGCGAAAAACAATGCCGGGATAAGCTGCCCAACGATGGATGCAACCGCCAGGATCAGAGAATTTCTCGCTGAGAGAAGAAATGCTTCGTCCTTCATCAGTCCCAGATAATTGTCAATACCGATATATATTTTTTCTCCGATTCCATCCCATTGCATCGTGCTGTAATAACCGGACATGGCTATCGGAATAAACGCCATGACCAGGTAGATCACCAGTGCCGGAATGACAAACACCCCATACGCCTTTTTATTTCCAAGCATTTTTTGCATGATATGTCCCTCTTCATTTCAACAATTTTATTATTACTTCTCTCACTTACGAAAATTTTGGTCTGACTGAAAGCTGCTAACGCCCGGAGTGGAAAGGATATTTCCATCCGGGCGCCGCCATTTACTCACTTATTCATTCAACGCCTGAAGATTTTTACAGAAGTCCTCCGGTGTCTCGGAACCGTCGATCAGCTTCGCGATCTCATTCATAAGTGTATCCGCCTTAGAACCGCCGGTCAGGGAATCCAGCCAGTACACATATCCGGTTGCATCTGCCGTCAGTGTCGCAATTTCCTGCGATAAGCGATTCAGATCGGCCGTATCGCCCATATCCGCTTCCCAGGCCGGCATCCCGGAACCTGCAAGATACTGATCTTTTGACATTTTTTCACAGATATACTGTGCCACTGCCGCCGCCTCCGCAGGATATTCCGTACTGCTGCTCACAAGGAAGGTTTCACCGGAACCACCGTGAAATTCATCAATGGAACCTTTTCCGCCTTCGATCACAGGGAATTTGATAACAGATATTTTGCCTTTTACCGCCGCATCTTCCGCCTCGCAGTCTCCGTTCAGCCAACTTCCCATAAACATCATTGCTGCTCTTCCCTGTTTGAATGCCGCAACCGCATCGTCCTCCGATGTACCCATCGCACTGCTGCCAAAACCTCCTCTTGCAGCAAGTTCCTGCACTCTCTTTGCCGCTTCCGCCATCTCCGGCGTATCGAAAGAACCTGTACCGTTCAGTGCCGCATTAAAATCCTCTGCTCCTGCCATTCTGATTGCATGGATACCAAAAATCATAAGCCCCGGCCACAGGTCCTTCTCCCCCAGAGAGATCGGCGTGATACCTGCCGCATTGAAAGCATCCACTGCCTCAAGCAGTTCATCATATGTTTCCGGAACCTTTACATTGTTCTGCTCGAATAATTCCGTATTGATGTAAAGAGACGCAACCGCTACACTGTAGGGATATCCATATGTTTTACCGTCAAAAATGAAGTTGTCCAACGTGCCGCCCAGAATGCGGCTCTTCACATCATCCGTCATATACTCATCCAGAGGCAGTACCAGCCCTGCATCCACATAGGGCTTCATGGTTCCTGCTCCCCAGTTGAAAAATACGTCCGGCAGTTCATTCCCTGCCATCGCTGTTTTCAGCTTTACTTTGTAGGACTCGGATTCTGTTCCCTCATGCACTACTTCCACATTTGGCATATCCGTTTTAATGGATTCCAGCGCATTATAAAACGCAACATAGTTTCCATCTGTGGAATTCGGATCTGAAAACTGGGACCATAAGGTGATTGTTACTTTCTCCTCTCCTGCCCCGGTGCCATCATCCGATGATTCCGCAGCAGAATCATCCGCCTCTGCTGTCCCGTTACTTCCCGTATCCGCAGCTTCCCCGCCTGTACTCCCGCAGGCCGTACATCCCAGCGCCAGAACTGCAGCCATCATTAAACTGATCATTTTTACTACTTTCTTTTTCATGACCTCTCCTTTCAAAACAAGTTATGTATGATGGTTTGATTTTAACTTTTCTATCCTGCCTTTAGAATAGAATTCCATTACTGTTTTTTAGATTTTTTTGACCTGAAGATGAAAAAGATATAAATTTTTTTCTCTTCATAGAAATCCTTTTCTCTTATCACAATGCCTTAGCCATACGATTTCACCATCATCCCATTTTCTTTCACCGGATGTAATTTACTACAAAAAAGCCTTACGGTTTTCCTGCCCGCAAGGCTTTTCCTTTCTGTTTCGTTATTCATTCTGTTTTGTTTACACTCTTTTTGTATCCATTCTGTTTTGACAGATTTTCGTACTTTATTGTCTGTCATTTCCCAGACTGAGATTACTCTGCGCCATCCCTAAAAACAGCTTCCGCTTCACATAAATATACGCCCCGGCCAGACTTGCGACCGCCAGCGCCCAGCTAACCGGATACACACTCATCAGCCATTCATAGGTCCTGTCCATCGGGAAAATCACAAACAGCCATACCATCCGCACCCCGCATACAAAAAACAGGCTGAGCAGCGCCGGAAGCAGAGAATGCCCCCAGCCCCTGAGCGCCCCGGACAGCACTTCGATCATCAGATTCAGCACCTCAAACGCCGCAAGGATGGCAATCCGAAACGCCGCGATCCGTATCACCGCATCATCCGGCGTAAACAGCCCTGCCAAATGATATCTGAAAGCAAACGTAACACTGCTGGCGGCCACCGTCAGAATAAATCCCAGTCCCAGACACCACCTTGTTGCGCTCACACACCGCTCCAATTTCCCCGCGCCCAAATTTTGTCCGTTAAACGTTATGCAGGTCTGCCCGAAACCTGCCACAATAAAATACAGGAAAATTTCCACGTTCACGCCAACCGTATTACCCGCCACCACCGTTGCCCCCAGGCTGTTTATCCCTGACTGCAGAACGATATTCGCAATATTGAACAGCATTCCCTGTATTGCCGCGGGAATACCTACCATCAAAATCCCCCTTGCGATACCGGAATGTAAACGTACTTCAGATACACTGATCCGCAGATCGCCCTTTTCCCGTAACAACATGCCAAAAAGCATTAACGCACTGACGATATTGGATACCAGCGTTGCCAATGCAACACCCTCAACACTCATGCCGCAGGACATGACAAAAAAGAGGTTCAGCAAAATATTTAAAACACCGGAAACCAGCAAAACATACAGCGGCCGCTTTGTATCGCCGCCCGCCCGTAATATTGCCGCCTCAAAATTATACAGCATGATAAAAATACTGCCGGAAAAATAAATTCTCAGATATAAAACCGCCATATCCATCACATGTTCCGGCGTACTAACCAGCGCAAGAAGCGGCCTCGTTATCCATTCACCTACGATCATAATGATGGCTCCGCTTAAAACGGCAATTGCTATGGAAGTATGTACCGACTTCCCGATCTGGTCCTTGTTTCCCGAGCCCACCATCCTCGCGATAACGGCGTTAGCTCCCACCGACACCCCTGAAAAGATCGTAATAAACAACGTCACAATGGGGCCTGCGCTGCCCACCGCCGCAAGGGCATCATTCCCCACAAGCCGCCCCACAACCGCAATATCCGCCGTGTTAAACAACTGCTGCAATATATTCATCAGCACGATCGGCAGCGCAAAGAAAAGTATTTTATTCCAAAGTTTTCCTTCTGTTAAATCCGTTTTCATCATCCATGTCCTACTGCCGGGATACCGGCTTTTTGTCAGAACCTCCTGTCAGCGTCTCCTTACTTTTCATAAATCGGATACTGCGGGTATTTTTCTTCCCATTCCTTTAAATCCATCAGCAAAAATTCATCAATTACCTTTCTCATGATCTCATTTCTCGCTCTATATTTAAATGGCAATTGTCCCGTAAAACTTTTTAGCCATTTTATTCCAAAATTTTTCCTCCACAAGTTTTTGATAAAAAACTCGTGGATTATCTGCATTCTCTATATTTCCATTGCCAGTTTTTTTAACTCCCTTTTCCGAAAAATGTTCCCATTCACTCCCCCACAAATAGTGATTTGTTAATGGCTTGAAAACTCGTTGATAATATCTATTTTCCCAACAATATGTAAATTAAATTCTTCTAATCTTTCTGCCGGAATCCAAAACTCTTTATGATACTCGTCTCCAACCTGATGAATTTCAAATTGCCCACAATAAGTATCATCAATCTCAAACTTTGTCACATACCCTTTATGATCATCGTTATATTTTACATTCCATCTTGATGCAATTTCTACTGCATATTTCTCAGTGAGAACGGGATAAAAAATGGGCTGTTCAGGTAATCTAGGTGGAAATTTGCTATAATTGCTTTCTTCTATGAGTTTTAATTCTCTTGTACCAACAGGTCTATATAATATCATTCCTCCATCTCCTCCACTAATCTCAATTTGTTAATGAAATTATAATCTATTTTAAATGGGTATATAATTCCGAAAAGGGATTTTTTAATTGTGCAGCTATTCTTTTACCAATTATACAAAGTATATCAAAAATAAACTTTCCCTACAACGAAAACCTTCGGGCTTATATATTCTTATCTACTAAAAAAACCGTATCCTGCTATTTTGTAATGCAAGATACGGTCATCAACGTCAGGCAATCATTCCCTGCCCAAAGAACCGATATGGCTTTCTTAACATTTTATTCCGGCATTCCCCTTCCATATCTTCTCCACTCTGCCACAGATCATATTGCCAAGTCCATAGACAACATTGCTGATAACATACTCGCCGTCATTGACAAACACCTCAATCAGATTCGGCTCTACAAAAATATCCAGCTTATATCTGCCATAGAGTTTCGGTGTACTGCTCATCGTCCGGTGTCCCCGGATATTGCCAAACACCTCCCCGCGGTCCGTGCGGATAAAATCTCTCTCCTCCCGGATCAAAAAACCGCCGATATCAAGGCACTCCCCGGGCTTCATCGTCACCTGTATCCTGACCGGCTCCCCGGTTAAAATAGCCGAAGCACCGGCTTCTTTTGCCTCGGAGATACTCTCTTTCTCCACATCATCTTCAAAAAAGAGATCCTGCTCATCCTCCCCCGATATCTCTATCCCAAAATACTCATCAACCGCCGGATGCACCCTGAAATATACATGCCCATCCTTATATTCCACAACCCTCGGCAGACACATCATACCGTTCCAGGGCACGCATCCCGGTTTTTCCACCGCCTTCGGCATCCGCATCCAAGCGATCATAACCCGCCTGCCCTCCGCGTCCACGTTCGTCTGAGGTGCATAGAGATCCAGTCCGTAATCAACATACTGATACTCCTCCCGTGATGCCTCATGCAGTGTCAGCCTGCATTTCTCCGTATCAAACTGAACGGGCATACAGACTGCGTGATGTTCATAACCGCCCGTACTCTCCGTAATATGCATCGCCGAACCGATCAATATATAATTCTCCCCCACTCTGAAAAGATCCGGGCACTCCAGTATCTTTCCAAATCTTCCGCTCTGACAGCGGGACATGTACTGCCAGTTAAAGCCGTCTTTGCTTCGGTAGAACACGGCGCTCCCCATCTCTCCCCGGCTGCTGCTGCCGAGAACCATGTAAAAATCGCCGTTCTCCTCTTTCCACACTTTGGGATCTCTCATATTCTCCGTCCCCGGAATCACAACCCGCTTGCCGCCAAAATTGTCAAAAGCATACCCGTCCTCCGATGATATCATAAGCTGCATGACGTCATACTCTTTTTCACTGACATGTATATTTTCCGGATTTATTTCCCTGTAGCGGATTCCCGTATAATACAGGTTCATTTTCCCGTCCTGTTCTATGGCGCTCCCCGAAAAACAGCCGTTTTGATCCTCATATCTTGTGGGAAAAAGCGCCGCCCCCATATGCTCCCAATGTACAAGATCTTCGCTGACGGCATGTCCCCAGTGCATGGTTCCCCACACCGGAGCATAAGGAAAATACTGATAAAACAGATGGTACTTCCCTTTATAATAGATAAATCCGTTCGGATCGTTGAGCCAGTTTCCCGGCGCTTTCAGATGTAATGTATCCATACTTATACCGATCTCCCGTTTCCTGACATTCGTAACAGCCCTGCCATGAGCCGATAACTTATCTCATATTGACTGAACATCCGGTACCGCGGAGGGTTCCCCTCCGACGGTCCGCAAAAAATATACTTATTTTACCGCACCGGCCACAACACCGCCGATGATCTGCTTTTGCAGCACAACATACAGAACAAGTATCGGCATCACACAGAGCAGCAGTCCCGCCATAATCGTCCCGTAATCCGCCGAGTATGTACCATAAAAACTGTAGGTCGAAAGCGGAAGCGTCAAAAGCTTTTTATCGGTCAGCACCAGGGACGGCAGAAGAAAGTCATTCCAGAATGCCAGCGAATTTAAAATAACCATTGTGGAAATGATGGGCTTTAACAGCGGCAGCACAATCTTGAAAAAGGTCTGGGTGTGTGTACAGCCGTCTATGTAAGCCGCCTCCTCGAGTGCCATCGGCACATTTCCCTTGATAAAGCCATGGAACATGAATACCGACATTGCCATCGAAAATCCGGTGTGCAGAAAGATCAGCGTAATCCTGTGGTTCAGCACGTTGAGTGTTCCGCCGTAAATGCTGACCAGTGGAATCATGATCGCCTGGAACGGAATAATCATGGACGCCACCATCAGCCCGAAGGTAAGCTTTGAAATCCCGTTGCTGTTGCGGACGATATAGTAGGCAAGCATCGCCGCAAGAAGCGTTACCAGAACCGTTGCCGATACCGTCACGATCAGAGAATTTTTAAACGCATTCAGAAAGTCCATCTGCGTAAAGGCCTTTACAAAATTGTCAAAAGAAAGTCCTTTGATCGTAAACAGCCAGGAAAAGGGGCTCTTGATGATATCCCTTTTTTGTTTCAGGGAATTGATGACTACCATAATAAACGGAAACATATAGGCGAGAAAGATCAGGATCAGCCCTGCCATCGCCGCCATATTCGCCGCTTTTTTCTTTGTTCCTCCTACCTGTGTGTTCTTCATTACGCTTCCACCTCCTGTCTCTTCGTCAGATATACCTGGATTCCGCTGATACATGCCACAATGATAAACAGGATCAGCGCCTCCGCCTGACCGACGCCGAACTGCCTTGAAGTAAACGCTTTCTCATACACATGCATCGCCGCCATCTCCGTCGTCCCGTAAGGCGCACCCGCTGTCAGGGACAGGTTCACGTCATACACCATAAATGCCCGGGACAGCGTTAAAAACAGGCAGATCGTGATAGATGACATCATCAGCGGCATAATGATATTTTTCAGTTTCACGAAACCCGATGCCCCGTCGATGCTTGCCGCTTCCATCACATCTTCGGAAAGCCCCATAAAGCCCGCCACATAGATCAGAATCATATAGCCCGACAACTGCCATACGGATACTGCCACCAGCGCGATAAACGCTTTTGTCGGCTCGGACAGCCAGGAGACCTCGAAAAGGCTCCACCCGGTACTCTCACCGATATTCACAAACACTCTCGAAAACACAAACTGCCAGATATAACCGAGCACGATGCCGCCGATCAGGTTCGGGGTAAAAAAGCCCGCGCGGAAGAAATTCTCTCCCTTCATCCCTCTGGTCAGCAGATAGGCGATGCCGAAAGCCAGCACATTCACGATGATGACCACAAAGATCACGTACTTGAATGTCAGAAGGAGAGAAGTCCAGAACTGTGCGTCCTTCACCACGCCGCCAAAATTTTTAAGTCCCACAAAATTTTTCACCTCAGCCACACCGTTCCAGTCCGTGAGCGTCAGATACACACCATAGAGAAACGGTACGATCACCACTGCAAAGAAGCAAAACATTCCGGGTAATGCAAACATGCAGAAATCTTTTCCTTTATTTTTTGTTCTCATATTCTGCCCCTCCTTTATTCCTGTTCATTCCAGTAATCCTGGATCGAGTTTATCAGTTCTTCTCTGTCGCTCCTGCCCGCCAGATATTTCTGCATCGCCGCTCCCAGCACCGCCCAGTGGTCATTAGGCACGATAGCGGACGCGTTGAATGCCCTGTCATTATGTACTTTCTCATAAATATCGCGGCTCAGCGGATCTGCCGGCTCATAGGGATTGTTCTGAAAAGGCGGGATGATGTTGCAGGTCTTTACCAGCATCTGCTGACCGATCTCACTGTAGACGATCCAGTTCAAAAACTCCTTTGCCGCAGCCTGCTCTTTTTCCGCTGCCACCTGCCCATCCAGCATAACCTGCTTTGACGGAGAGCCCTGAATCTTGCCATTTACAAAATCGGTGTCGTCATTATTCATAAAATACGGAAGAAATCCATACTCATCCTCTTCCTTTGCGCCTGCCTCGGAGAGGTTCGGCCACGCCCAGTTTCCGTTGAACCAGAACGCCGTCTTGCCGTCCGCTAAGTCGATCGCCATCTCGTCATAGTCCGCTCCCAGCGGATCGCCCTTTGCCACATTGTACTCTCTCAAAACATCAAACATATCGAGGAACTCGGACATCCTTCCATAGGAATGCAAATCTGCCTTCCCTGCCTTGATATCCTCAATAACCGTCTGCGCCCCTTCTGAAGTGCCGTCGTAGGTTTCATAGATATACTGCAGTTGGTGGGCGCCAAGAGACCAGTCCTCCTTTGCCATGGATACAGGTCTTTCCATGCCTCCTGCCACAAGTTCATCGAGAAGCGCCTTAAATTCATCCAGCGTTGTGATCGAAGCCGGATCAAAGGCTTCCCCCAGCGTCTCCTCGATCGCCTTTTTGTTGTAGATAATGCCGCGGCCTTCGATGCAGAGCGGGAAGCTGTAGATTTTTCCGTCAATATCCGTCGTATATCCTTCCGCTTCCGCCGTCCACTTTTCATCGGTCAGATCCACCGCCTTCTCCTTCGCCAGCGCAATCACGTCCGTGGTATCCAGGATTGCC
>JAAWOG010000085.1 GCA_022799355.1 Lachnospiraceae bacterium
ACGAGGTTCCTTACGAGTTTAGTGTCCGCTACGCTTTTTACCGAGCGAAAGCGTGGCGACGGAGCATTTTATGTTCCTCACGGCGTCCGGCAATCGTTATCTAAATGACATTGCCTTACCATGCTATTGTTTTTTCACCACAACCGCCTCATAAGCCCGCAGCGCCATATGTTCCTTTACCGCAGCGTCCTCATAGTTCCCTGTCAGGACCGCGCCCGTCCAAAATTCCTCCGGCAGATCAAAAGTAACCTCTCCCGCCGTAAAATTGCAGACAACTAAAAGCTTCTCCTCCCCCAGCGTCCTTGTGTAGGCATAGATCTCTTTCGATTCCGGCAGCAGCAGGTCATATGTTCCGTACACGATCACCTCATGTTCTTTTCTCAGCCGGATCAGTTTCCGGAAGTAATGGAATACGGAATCCTCCCTGCCCATCTGTTCCTTTGCATTGATCTTTTTGTAATTCGGATTCACCATGATCCAGGGCTCTCCGGATGTAAATCCGGCGTTTTCTTCCCCGCTCCACTGGAACGGTGTCCTGGCGTTGTCCCTGCTCTTATAGCGCAGGTAGCGCAGCATCTCCTCCCTGGTAAATACCCCCTGCTCCGTCAGTTCATGGTAGGCGTTGATACTCTCCAGATCCCGGAAGTCTTCGATGCTCTCAAAAGGAACATTGGTCATTCCAAGCTCCTGTCCCTGGTAAATGTAGGGCGTTCCCTGCATCATGTAAAGACAGGTTGCCAGCATCTTGGCGGAAGTCTCCCGATATGCTCCGTCGTCTCCGAACCGGGATACCGAACGGGGCTGATCATGGTTCTCCCAGTAAAGGCTGTTCCACGCCACATCCTCCAGTCCCTTCTGCCATTTGGACAAAATTTCTTTCAGATCCCTCAAATCCGCTTTCCGGTCCGACCACTTGCTGTTCTCACCGGAATCCACGCCCATATGCTCAAACTGAAATACCATGTTCAGTTCCGTCTCTTCCCTGTTTGCGTACTTCTTCGCCTCCTCCAGCGTCACGCCGGCACATTCGCCCACCGTGATCGTCTCCGTCCGGTTTAGCACCTTCTGCCGCATCTCCTTTAGATATTCATGCACATGGGGGCCGTTTGCCACTTCATCAGCTCCCGCATACCCGTTGATGCCGGGAACTCCGTCCGGCAGATCCGGCTTTTTGGAGATCAGGCTGATCACATCCATCCGAAAGCCGTCAACCCCCTTATCGAGCCACCAGTTCATCATCCGGAACACTTCATCCCTGACCGCCGGATTATCCCAGTTCAGATCCGGCTGCTTTTTGGAAAACAGGTGCAGATAATACATATCCGTAGCCTTATCATACTCCCACGCGGGCCCTGAAAAACAGGAACCCCAGTTGTTGGGCGCACCGCCGTCCCTTCCCGGGCGCCAGATATAATAGTCCCTGTACGGATTATCCAAAGACTTTCTGCTCTCCGCAAACCAGGCATGCTCATCCGAAGTATGGTTTACCACCAGGTCCATCACCAGCCTGATTCCCCGCTCGTGCGCTACCGCCAGCATTTCATCGAAGTCCTCCATTGTACCGAACTCTTTCATAATCGCCTGATAATCGCTGATATCGTAGCCATTGTCATCGTTGGGCGACTGATAGACCGGAGAGAGCCAGATCACATCGATCCCCAGCTCTTTTAAATAATCCATTTTTGAGGTGATGCCCCTGATATCGCCGATGCCATCCCCATTGCTGTCGCAAAAACTCCTCGGATAAATCTGGTATACCACGCATTCTTTCCACCATCTTTTTTTCATGCTCTGACTCCCTTCTTAAAAACATCCTGACAGGTTATCCCGCCCCTTGTCTTCACAGGTGAATTTCTCCGATAATTTCTCATATCACTCCTGGAATATAACCTATTATAAACGTCCTTGGGGAACCATTTCAACTGTTTTTTATGTATCCCGGATACATGCTTTTCATACCCGATCTCAGCGCCTTATCCGTCCCATCCTTCTCACGGCACATACCACTCCGCAATACTGACAACCTCCCCCTCTTCCACCGTAAGGGACCATAGAAGAGGAAGATCCTCCTCCCGGAAATACACCGAAAATTCATCTTCCGCCACGTCCATACCCGGACCGGTATGATCTTCCAGCACATGATATGTACAATCGCTCCTGACCGGATATGTGACATTTTCTCCCGGAACATCAACGATCTCAAAACCCGCATCCGCATTGTACTCCGGCTTCCAGTCCCCGCTCTCCGGCGTCACCCGCTCCTGCCTGTCTATCGTGATCGTACTGCCGTCAAAAGCGGCTATATATCCCAGAACCTGAGCGGAAACGGTGCCCGTCTGCGTCACATGCTCCTCCGGCAGAAGCACCCCGAAGGTTTCCGCGATCACCGGCAGTTCCCTTCCCCAGCCTTCCTCCGCCTCCGACGGATAACGGAAAAATACGCACCATATACCGGTCTGTGCTTCGAACAGCCTGACATGATAACTGCTGCCCTCTTCCTGTTTTGACATACCGGTTTCATCCGGCACATATCCCTCATCCGTCAGGACCTGTTCGATCGGATAACCGCTCTCAAACCCTGCCACCCAGAGCCTGACATCCTCATTTGCCGCCGCATGCCATGTATCGGCCGACTCCTTCTCCCACTCTCCGTCAGGCAGATAGAGGATATACCCGCTCTCCTGGACAAGCCTTGCCTGTTTCTCCTCCGGCATCCCCTCCTTCATGATCGTCAGCGTGATCATCTCTTCCGCTGTCCCTGCCACGCCCCGGGTATTTTCATCAAAACCATCTTCCCCGGCATTCTCTGCCGCCGGCTGCTCATCTCTCTTCCAGAAAACTTCCTCCCCCTGCCACTCCATCCGTATATACTCCGTCCCGTCATCACTGCCATACTGCAGCGTAAGGATCTCCTCTTCGACACCGTGTTCTTCATAGGGCTCCACAGATACCGTGGCAACGCCGCCTTCCACCTCACACTGCCCTTCTCCTCCGACACCGACGCCGATAAAATAGCGGAACCCTCCCGTCCCTGACAGTTCCATACTGTTCCCAAGAGATATCCCCGAGCCCCAGAGCGTGGGATCCGTCCTGTCAAAATCGATGATCCAGTTCCCCGCCATACTCATAAGCACCGCGTCTTCCCCTTCTCCTGCTTCCGCCGCTCTCTCAGAGGAATCCTCCTCTTTGTCCTTCACCACGGAACACCCCGCCAGCGTTCCCGCGCTGACCGCCAGCAGCAATGCGCACATCAACATGCAGAAACCATTTTTCTTTCCTGTTTTTTCCAGTATATGCCTGAAACGTTTTTTCATAATTTTCTTACCTCCGTAAAACCCTGTCGATAACATCGTGTTTTTTTCACAGCCCTTATGCAGCGTGGACAGCAGTGTTTCCGTGTATGCCCTCCGCATCCCGGGATCGGCTCCCTGCACCACTCTTTCATCACAGGCAAGCTCCATGTCCACCTCCGCCTCTTTCCGCATCACACGGATCAGCGGATTAAACCAGTGCAGGGCGCATGCCGCCATAAGCAGCAGCTTTACCATCAGGTCTTTCCTCTTTACATGCACCAGTTCATGTTTCAGAATAAAAAACATCTCCTCTTTGCCGTAGCATCCTTCCGGCAGCACCAGTATGGGCTTTAAAAAGCCCAGTATCATCGGACATGCCGCCCCGGCATACTCCATGATCAGGACCGTATGCCTGATACCCAGTTCATGTTTGCACAGGATAAGCTGCTGTAACACGGCGGTATCTTTTACGATGGTTCCCTTCCGAAAGATCCTGTTTTTATAATTTAAATAAATTATTATATTTATAAATATATAAACAAGGCAGGCGGACAGCCAGATAAGCGCTGCGATATCCAATATGGTAATATTCTCTTTCACCTGCACCCCAAGTGGTGTCATCATCTGCCCCGGCACTTCCACGATCAGTTGTCCCGGAACCGTTCCGTCAGCCTCCGTCTCTTCCCCGGCCTTTTCCTCCGTGGGTACAACCCGATCCTTTAGCTGCCGCAGCGCATCCGCCGCGGATCGTCCCCCCGCTCCCCCGAAGGGAAGCACAAGCCTGAGTGCCAGAACGATCCATATCAGGTATTTCCATTTTGCCGCATATCTTTTATTCAGCAAAGGGGACAGCAGCAAAAGGAGCACAATCAGCACACTGACCGACGCCGATATCCCCAGCACGGAAAGAAACATATCCGTTATCATACTTTTCCTCATTTCTGCGTTGCTTTATTACACAAAGCCATAATATGGCTTACGAGTTTGTGACAAGCAACGCGCAGACACAAATCTCGCGATTGAAAATTTTAATTTTCAATCTTCTCCTCCCCGGTATACTCCGCTTCTATTTTGTCCAGAAACTCCCGCAGTTCCTCCACATCGGCGCTCCTGATCGACTTACTGTCATAAAGGCAGGCGATCATATTCCGGATGGAATTATCATAAAGCCTCTCCAGAAAATGCCTGCTCGCCCCCGCCTTATATTCATTCTCCGAAATAAGCCAGTTGTACAGGTTGTTCCCCGTAGAGCGGTCACAATTGACAAAACCTTTTTCCGCAAGCCTGGCAAGGGAGGTCATCAGCGTGGAAAGCTGCCATTTTCTCCGTCCCTGCAATTCTTTCAATATATAACCGGAAGATACCGCCGCCTCAGCGTCCCAGATTACCTGCATGATCTCCAGTTCGGCTTCCCCCAGTTTTTTGATGGTATCTGACATTTTTATCCTCATTTCCGCGCTGTTTTCGCGCATAACAACCTTTTTATTTTTTTACATTTCCAGTCCGTAAAAGTCTGCCTTCCAGCCATCTTCCTGTTTGACCATCCCTAACGTCAGATACAGGAATCCTTCCTCCCTCCTTGTATTATACGTCCGTATAATACATTATGCGCTTGTATAACGACTTTGTCAAGCAATATTTCCATCATAAAAAACATTGTTTCTTTTATGCGTTTCTGATAAAATTCTGCTATGGAACTATCCTGCCGGAAAGGCTGTACTATGATAAGGGCTCCCGCCTTTTATGACGCCAAAAGAGCAGGCCAAGCAGCCCAAAGCCGCGGGCAGGATACGTCCCCATCAAACGAAAGGAACCCACGCCTCATGTGCAAACGCCTCTCAGTCTATTTCAGGGAAATGTATCCGATCCTGCCAAGGTTTGTCCTGGGGCTGATCATCTTCGGTGAAATCCACTTTATCATTCTGCTGAACGCGGGTATCCGCGACTTCAGGCTCGGCATACAGGAACTGATCGGCGGCTTTACCGTATTCAGCTTTCTTCTATGGCTGCGGATCGCGGACGATTTCAAAGACTATGAACTGGACTGCCGGCTTTTTGCCCACAGACCGCTCCCCTCCGGCAGGGTAACCAAAAAAGACCTTGGGATTTTTGTCACGCTGCTG
This sequence comes from Lachnospiraceae bacterium, assembly GCA_022799355.1. GTDB lineage: Bacteria > Bacillota > Clostridia > Lachnospirales > Lachnospiraceae > 1XD8-76. Next base: position 5,417 of record JAAWOG010000085.1, read on the forward strand.
ATCACGGCCACCGTGCTGTTAAACCTGATTTTTATGAATAATTTCGGCTTCTTTCTCTTCCTCTATATTTATGGAACCCTGATGTCTTTGTGGTTTTTCAGCAAAAAAAAGATTCAGAAAAGCCTGCCGCTGGCACTTATCACCCACAACCCGGTCCAGATGATCATGAATATTTATATCATCTCCTTCACCTGCTTTAAGTACGATCTTCCGCTTTTTACATGGGTAAACTTCCTCGCCGCCTGGACGCTCTATTTTCCGGCGCTGATCTGGGAGATCGCCAGAAAGATCCGGGCGCCGAAGGATGAGACCGAGTATGTGACCTATTCCCGCTTATTCGGCTATAAAAAAGCCACACGTTTCATCCTGCTCCTTACCTGGGTGGATATTATCACCAACTTTCTGCTGGTGTGGAACTTAAATAAATATACCGTGCTGGCACTGCTTCTGGATGTGTCCTGGATGAGCGCAAAATTTTTACGGTTTATGAAAGATCCTACACGCTTTGCCATTGTGGATAAAGTGGAGCGCTATACCTATATCCAGGAGTCGCTGATGCTGCTGACCATACCGGTTTACCTGATTTTCGGTGCGATATAGATGGGCTGCCGCCTTCAAAGACGTGATCTTTTCCGCATCGCCAAAGCTTTGATATCCGAAATGACACCCCGGAGGAGAACCTGCCATGATCATCTGTCCTGAAAACCATAAGACGATTTCCATCGGCTCAAAAGCCAAAAACCTCTTTCTGCTTTTGGAGGCAGGCTTTCAGGTGCCGCGTTTTTTCTGCGTGGATAAGGACTTTCAGCAAAAAGAAGTCCTCTCTTACCTCGATACCCGTTTCCCCGGTACCGCATCTTTTTCCGTCCGCTCCTGCGCCTCTTTGGAGGACTCCGGGGAACATTCCTTCGCCGGGCAGTTTAAAACCTTCCTGCGGGTGCCGGGGGAAGAGGTCCCTGTTCGTATCCGGGAAGTCCTCGCTGACGGAGAGCGCCCCAAAACCCTGTCCTACTGCCGGGCACATCATCTCGATCCGGACTCTTTTGCGATGCATGTCATTATACAGGAGATGATCGAACCGGAACTCTCCGGCGTTCTCTTTACCGCCAATCCCCAGGGAATACTGAACGAGACCGTAATCGTCTGCGGAAGGGGCTCCGGGGATCAGATCGTGGAAGATAAGACAGACGCCACCACCTACTACTATCATCTCACGGACAACACCTGTTATTACGAACGGACCGCTCTCTCCCCCCTTCTCTCCCCGGGGCAGGTTAAGGAACTGATCTCTTTATCCGGTCAGATCAAAACATTATTTGATATGGAATGCGATATCGAATTTGCCATACGGAAGCAAAAAATATATCTTCTCCAGGTGCGCCCCATCACCTCCATCGACACAGAGGCGCCCGTCATCATACTCGACAACAGCAATATCGTCGAAAGCTACCCCGGTATCACTCTGCCGCTGACGCAGAGCTTTATCCGTGAAGCATACTACCAGGTCTTTCATCATCTGATGCTGAGGCTTACCCGGGAGCCCAAAACCGTTGAAAAGATCAATGACACCCTGAAACATATGGTAGATGCGGTAAACGGGCGTATTTACTACCGGATCAGCAACTGGTACGATGTTTTGCTGTTCCTGCCCTTCCGTCGTCGCCTGATACCGATCTGGCAGGAGATGATGGGCGTAAAAAACAGAACCGTAACCTCCGCCGTCGAAGGACAGATCAGCCCTGTAACCCGCCTGAAAGTCACCTGTTCCTTTTTTCGGCTGCTGCTTACCTGTCCCGCGATGATGAAAAGGCTGGAACAGGATTTTCAGGAAATCATCCGGTATTTTGACTCACTCGATACAACCGGGGCAGATAACGCCGCCCTGCTGAAGTTCTATCATAAACTGCTGAGCAGGACCGTGGAAAAGTGGGATATCACCCTTGTAAATGACATGTACTGTTTTCTCTTCACCGGGCTGTTAAAGGGGCTCCTCAAAGCACGGCATGTGCCGGACTGTGAGCTTGCGGCTAACCGCGCCATCTCCGGCATCCGAAAGCTGGAAAGCATGCGCCCCATAGAGGCGCTGCAAAAGCTGGCGGCAGCGGCAAAAGAAGAAACCGTACACGCGCAGCTTTGCCGCATTGACACGAATGAAGCTTATTATCGGTACATAAAAGACAACGATACCCCTTTTTCCCTTGCGCTGCAGGAGTATATCCGGGAATACGGGGACCGGAACGTGGAGGAATTAAAGCTGGAGAGCAAAACCTTCCGCACCGATCCGGTACTGCTGATCCGTTGTATTTTACGGTATACCGAGTCAGCCGGTGATACCGCCTTTACGAAAAGCAAAGAGTCCCCGCCGCTCACCGGCATCGCCTCTTTCTTTGCCAAAAGAGCCGCCGTGGGCATCCGAAACAGAGAAAAGTCCCGTCTCTATCGCGGACGGCTCTACGGTCTGATGCGCTCCCTGGCACTGCAGATGGGAGAAAACCTGTATGCCCGGGGGCGGATCGCGCAGCCGGAGGACATTTTCTGGCTTTCCTGTGAAGAAATAGAAACCGCCGAAGCGGAGTTATCCTTGGATCTCTCCGGACTTATCTTTGCACGCAAAATAAAATATGAAGGTTTTTCCGCCCTTCCTCCTTTTTCCAGGCTTATCTTCTCCGGAAAAGTGACGGATAAAGCCCCAAAGAGAAGCCAGAAAATGCGCCATGCCCCGGCAGAGGGTTCCTATACGGGTACTCCCTGTTCCCCGGGATGCGCGGAGGGGGAGGTGCTTGTCATCGAACAGCCTTCCCCCGGGCTCGATACAAAGGACAAGATTCTTATCGCCAAAATGACCGATCCGGGATGGGTGTTTCTGATTGCTCAGGCAAAGGCGATCGTCTCGGAAAAAGGTTCGCTCCTTTCCCATACGGCAATTATCTCCAGGGAGCTGAAAAAGCCTGCCGTAGTGGGCATCGGGCATATCACGGAATATCTGAAAACCGGCGACCGCATCCGTGTGGACGGCGATACCGGCACCATCACCCTGCTGTCAGGACACGGAACTCAAAATTCCTGCGGCAAATCATATTAAAAAGAAAGCAGACATCTGACATGGAGGATTTATATGAAAACGATCAGCGACTATCTGGAAGAGGATTATATCAAATGGGCAGACCGCCCCTATATCAGCGCAAAACGGTGGGTACTTTGCTCCAAAGACCGTCCCTTTACTTCGGAAAAGGATGCTTTTGAATCGCGCACTTTCCGAGAAGTCATAGACGACATCCGTTATCTTTCAAAAGCTCTGTTAAACCGGGGGTTTGAACATAAGAATATCATGCTCTGTTCCGAAAATTCCCCGGAATGGATTCTTTTGTACTTTGCCATCATGGGCTACGTGGGCACCTGCGTTCCGGTGGACAAGGAATGGACCGCCCACGACCTGCAAAATACGCTGTCAGCCATCCCTGTCTCAGCCGTTTTTGTATCCCGCTCCAAAATGCAGCGGTTTGAAGCCCTGAAAGAACTTTTTCCCGATATCTGCTGGTTCCGTATAGAAGATATACTGCCGGTCCTGATCGAAGAGGGGCGCTCTCTCCCCCTGCCCCTTTCCGGGCGGACCGATCCGACACGGACCGCCATGATCCTGTTCACCTCCGGCACCACAAATGTCCCGAAGGCTATCCCGCTGACACAGGAAAATCTGTTTGCCAACTGGGATACCCTGTATCTTCGGACGCCCATGACGGAATCGGATATCTCCTATGTATTTCTGCCTTTCCATCATGTATATACCAGTGTGGCAAACATTTTATATACCCTTATCTCCGGTATGCGGCTCTATCTGAACTCTGATCTGAAAAACCTGATACCGGAACTGCTTGAGATAAGCCCCACCGTCGTCTGTACGGTCCCGCTGTTTTTATATCAGATGTACGACGCCCTGAATGACAGACTGCTGGATACGCTGCGGCACATCCGCTTTCTCTACTGCGGCGGCAGTTTTACGGAGCCGGCGGTCAAAGAATATTTTATCCGGCAGGGCGTCTGCCTTCTGGAGGCCTACGGCACCACAGAGACTTCCTCCGTCATCGCCCTCGCTCTCCCCGGCGATCCGGATCTTGCCGCAAACGGCGTTGTCCTTGAAAATCTGACGGTAAAAATCCTTGATCCCGATGAAAACGGCGTGGGGGAGATCGTTGTATCGGGAAAAAGCGTGTCCGGCGGCTACTTAAACCGCAGCGACCATTACTCGGAATTTGATAAAGACGGCTATCACACCGGCGATCTGGGATATCTCTCCGCCGACCGTCACCTGTATCTGAAAGGCAGAAAAAAACGCATGATCCTGACCGCCAACGGAAAAAACGTCTATGTGGAGGAACTGGAAAATATGCTTTTGAAAAACCCGGAGATCAAAACGGCCGCGGTCTTTGAAGAGGACCACCACCCCGCCGCCTCCGTCACCACCGATCTGCCGGAAAGCAGGCTGCAGGACTATCTCGCCGAGATCAACGCCTGTCTGCCCCGGTATAAACAGATCCGTAAACTTTACCAGAAACCAGACACCCCCGGAGGACGCATCAAATGAACTATCAGATCATTTCCTTTCATAAAGAAGAACATTATATCCGAAAATTTCTGGAACTCCCCGGCAGGCTCTATTCCAAAAAGGAAATCATGCAGCAGCCGGAGGAGGAGCGGAATATTCTGGAAGAAACCCATGTGCTCAGCCACCGCTTCCGTATCTTCCCTCTGCTTGTCCTGGATCAATATGACACACCTGTCAGCCGTTGTATACTGACCGTCTATCCTGGCGATACGGAAGCTTTTCTGGGCTTTTTTGAAAGCGAGAACATACGGGAAGCCGCTGTTTTACTGCTGAAAAAGGCACAGGAAATTGCCGTGAAACACAACTGTACCAAAATAACCGGCCCGGTGGACGCTTCGTTCTGGATCAGATACCGTTTTAAAGCCAACCGCTTTGACCGCTCCTATACAGGAGAACCCTATAATAAAGCTTACTATATCGAACTGTGGCAGCATGCCGGCTATGAGATCGTTGAGCGCTATTACTCCAACCATTACCGCAGAGTGGAACCTTCCCACCAAAACAGCCTGTTTTCCTCCCGCCTTTCCCAAAAAAGGCAGGAGGGCTACCGCATAGTGAGCCCTTCCAAAGCCACCTTTGACCGCTCCTTAAATGAAGTGTACGATCTTCTGATTGAGCTGTACCGGAGTTTTCCCGCCTATAAACCCATCAGCAGGGAAGAATTTGTCTCCCTGTACGGCTATTTAAAGCTTCTGATCCGTTATCCCATGGTAAAAATGGCGTACTACCAGGATCGGGCGGTAGGGTTTTTCATCAGCATCCCCGACTATAAAAACGCCGTCTACGAAAAGCTTACACTCCCGAACATCCTGCGTATCCTTCTGATCCGCGCCATGCCGAAATCCTATGTCATGCTCTATATGGGCATCGATGGCTCCCACCATGGACTTGGAAAAGCCATGGCGCAGGCTGTCAAAGAAGAACTGCAGACTTCCGGCGTCCCTTCCGTGGGCGCGCTGATCCGCCAGGGCAATATCAATCAGCATTACTTTCAGGAACTGATCGACTATGAGTACGAATATGTGTTGCTGGCCAGACATCTGACCAATTAGGGCGCGGCACGGGCGCCGGCAGCCCCCGGTCAATATCATTTCGTTTCGCTTTGCCGGACGTCGGCAGGAACATAAAATACTCCGTCGCCACGCTCCCGCCGGCTCTGTTTTTCAAGAGCCTGTGAAACAGCGCAGCGGACACTTAAGCGTATTTGCTAAGTGCCGATGCTTTTAACGGACTCCTTGAGCATTTTATGCTTCTGCCGACCGGATAAATGGCTTAACCAAATGACATTACCCCCCTGTTTAACTCAGCATCCCACCGAGCATCCCGCCGCCCACACACAAAAACATGGTCGTCGTAAAGTCCGATGAAAGCTGCGGGAAAGAACGGTTTACAATAACGGAAATCACAAACAGCACCACAAAGTACAGTGCCCCCATCAGTGCGCCCCAGAAAAACTTTCTTTTTCCCCTCTTCTTCCCTGTCATAAAGCCCGCGAAAAAGGATGTGATAATATAGATCAGGATAACGCAGACATTCACCGCCTTCTCAGGCAGATGCAGCCTGTAGAGCAAAAAAGCCAGCAGCAGCAAAAGCCCTCCTGTCAGAATATAGGAGAACAGCAGGCACTTTAATGTAAACAGGATCTGCGGCATATATTTTTTGACAACAGACATATTTTCCCCCCTTCTTATGGAATAATCCCCGCATAAAAACTTTCTAATATTTTCCTTAAACAAATATATGCTTCTTGACAATATGGTATTACATCTCTAAAATATATCTTGTTATACAGAATCACTTTTAAAAGAAAGGAACTTACATGGATACCATTGGTGTCATACAACTGCTTATCTTACTCGTTCTTCTGATCTTATCAGGCTTTTTTTCCTCTGCTGAAACAGCGCTGACCTGCGCAAACAAAGTACGCATGCGCTCCCTCGCCGAGGACGGCAATAAAAAAGCCCTCCGCGTACAAGTCATTTTAGAATCCTACAGCAAAGTGCTCAGTACCATACTGATCGGCAATAATATCGTCAATATAGGCGCTTCTTCTCTCGCCACCACTTTGACGATCCGCCTGCTTGGCAATCAGTTTGTCGGAGTCTGTACCGGACTATTAACCTTCCTCGTACTGATCTTCGGCGAGATCGTGCCCAAAACCTGGGCGGGTTCCCATGCCGATAAGATCGCCCTCGCCTACAGCGGTATTATCCGGGTTTTGATGGTCCTTTTGACACCGGTGATCTGGGTGGTGGACAATATTGCCCGGGGCATTATCCGCATCTTCCGCCTTGGGGCAAAACCCGGGGAAGGCAGCATTACGGAGGATGAGCTACGCACCTATGTGGATGTGGGACATGAAGAAGGGGTGATCGAGTCCGAAGAGCGGGAATATATCCATAATGTGTTTGATTTTTCCGATTCCACGGCGTCGGAGATCATGATCCCCCGGATCGATATGACTTCCATCTCCTCCTCCGCCACTTACGAAGAAATTTTTACGCTGTTTAAAAAGACGATGTATACCCGGATTCCGGTCTATGAAGAGGATTCCGACAATATTATCGGTTTTGTCCATATGAAGGATTTCCTTTTGACAAAGGATTCCCCCCGGTTTAAGGTAAATAAAATCCTGCGTCCAGTCTACTACACCTATGAGCGGAAGAAAACTTCCGACCTTCTGGTGGAGCTGCGTGAAAAATCCACCAGCCTTGCCATTGTGCTGGATGAGTACGGTTCCGCCGTGGGGATGATCACCATGGAAGATCTGCTGGAAGAGATCGTAGGCGAGATCAGGGATGAATATGATGCGGACGAAGCCGAACTGATCAAGCAGATCGATGATCATACATACCTGATCGAAGCCGGTATGAAGCTGGATGATGTGAATGATGCGCTGGATCTTTCTCTGGAATCCGAGGATTTTGATTCTCTTGGCGGTATTATGATCGATAAACTGGACAGACTGCCAAAGAATAATGAGATCGTTACGTTAGAGGACGGCTCTACGCTGCAGGCGAGGGGCATCTATCAGAACCGTATCAGGAAAGTGCTGATCAGGCTCCCCATCCCCAAAGAGAACGAGGGCTCCGGAGAGCAGTCCCCGGATAATCATTAAAGGTTCGGATTGCGGGATGCCGGATTTGGAGATGGCGATCAACGCATCACCCTGATCCGCCAAACAGGGGGCTTTATGCCCTTTTTAGATAGAAACATTGAATTTATCGGCAAATGACAGATAAAATCAATTGAAATCCTTCGTGAAACAACCCTGATAAACGTACGTTTTGCTCTTGAATTCTACTACCAAATATGCTATATTAAAGACATAAAAAGGGAAAGCCATAGAAGCGGCTCTACCCACAAACAGTTATTACCTAACGCTTATAGCGTCAGCCGTCACTACTGCGAATAGTGGCGGCTATTTCTTTTTTCCCTTGTAAACCTGATAAATCAAATTCGCAAGGGCGACAA
>JAAWOG010000086.1 GCA_022799355.1 Lachnospiraceae bacterium
GCCCTATTTTAAGTTCACCTACGGTGAAAGGGCGGATTCTATTTTCCCATCACACATTTTTACGGAGTTTGCAGCAAGTGCAAACTCCTATGCTGAACTATTACTATTTTTCTTAAAATCAGAGTTGATATATCACACCAAAAGGGATACAGTATAGAAGTACGAACAGAAAAACATTTTCAGGAGAGCCGCGATGCACTTTTCAAAAAACACCGGAAAAAAATCCTCATCAAACGTACTGGACATGACCGCAGGAAATCCCTATTCCCTGATGCTCGGCTTTGCGATGCCGGTCTTTTTGAGCCAGGTATTCCAGCAGTTATACAACACTGCCGATGCCTTTATCGTAGGGCGGTATCTCGGTACGAACGCCCTGGCGGCAGTCACCTCCTCGGGAAACCTGATCTTTCTGCTGAGCAGCTTTTTTATGGGAACGGCGATGGGCGGCGGCGTGGTAATTTCCAGATATTTCGGCGCAAAGGATAAAAAACCGGTGTCCCACTCGGTACATACGATGATGGCTTTCGGGGCGGCAAGCGGCATCCTCTTAACCATCATCGGCGTGATCTTTACGCCCCTTTTCCTGACCTGGATGCAGACAGATCCGGAAGTTATGCCGGAAGCCGTGGAATACTTCCGCTTTTATTTCCTCGGCGCCTTTGCCGTAGTGATGTACAATATCTGCTGCAGCATTATGAATGCCCTGGGGGACAGCAGGCGCCCTCTGTATTATCTGATCTTTTCCTCCCTTGTGAACATCCTGCTGGATCTGCTTTTTATCGGCAAATTCCACTGGGGTGTCTGGGCGGCGGCGGTGGCAACGGTCATCTCCCAGGCGGCAAGCGTGGTTCTGTGTATGGTATATCTGTTGCAAAAAGGCAATATCTATACGGTGGAACTGAAAAAGATACGTTTTCATAAAGATATACTGCTTGAGGTCATCAGCTACGGACTGCCCTCCGGCGTACAGAATTCCGTGATCGCTTTTGCCAACGTGATCGTCCAGTCACAGATCAACACCTTCGGCCGGCTCGCCATGGCGGGCTACGGCGTCCACTGCAAAATCGAAGGTTTTGCCTTTTTGCCTGTCACAAGCTTTAATATGGCGGCGACCACCTTTATCAGCCAGAACCTGGGGGCGAGACAATACGACCGGGCAAAAAAGGGCGCGCGCTTTTCGATCCTCTCGGCGGTCCTGATGGCAGAAGCCATCGGCATCCTCTACTATGTTTTCGCGCCGCAGCTTATCGGTCTGTTTGATTCCTCCCCCGGTGTGATCCACAACGGCGCCATGCAGGCGCATATTGTGGCGCTGTTTTATTTCCTGCTTGCCTTCTCCCATTCCATCGCCGCCGTATGCCGCGGAGCCGGAAAGGCATTTGTGCCGATGATCGTCATGCTCTCCATATGGTGTGTCCTGCGGATCAGCTATATTCTGGCCGTCATGAAACTGACCGGCGAAATCGGATACGTATTCTGGGCATATCCGCTGACCTGGAGCGTCAGTTCGGTGATCTACCTGTTTTACTACCTGTGTTCCGACTGGGTACACGGATTTGAACATGCCGCCGAACACAACAAAAAAAACGCAGGACAGTACTGATCCATATCAGATAGTGTACTGCCCCACGGTTATACCCCCTCTTATTTCCGCCCGATACACTCTCCCATATGTACCGGTATTTCCCCTTCCCCATCTTTTCTCTTATACAATGCCGGATCGGGAGATACCATACCTTTTTGTGTCAGCAAAACGATGGTGGAACCGCCGAATTCAAAATATCCTTTCTCTTCCCCTTTCCGCACACGGCCTTTTTTCAGGTACCTGCTGTCGTTCCTTATTTTTCCCACCAGCATCGCACCGATCTCCATATGAACCATCATGCCAAAATGTTCCGTTCGGATCACCTGATACTCCCTGCTGTTCTGCACAAATACCGGCATATTTCTCAGCGCAATGGGACGGACACAGTGCAGCTTTCCGGGAATCTTTTCCCCACGGACAATATTACCGTCCGCCGCATAGCAATATCTGTGATACTCTGCCGGCGTCAGCCGGAATATAAAAGCAGATCCTCCCCTGAATTTTGCGGCAAGTTCCGTATCGCACAGCAGATCCTCCAGGGAAAACGCCGTATTTTTAACGGAAAAAACCGTTCTTTCCGTGATGTCCGCAATCGTCAGATACCCGTCACAGGGACTGATCAGATGATCATAAGCCGGATCAAAACCAACATGCTTCCTCTTTCTGATAAAAAAAGCGTTGAAAGAAGGAAAACCGCCTTCCGGAACCTCAATATCAGCCATATCAATATGAAACTTTTTAATATAATACGGAACCGCCGGCCGGGAAATCCGGGATGACAGAAACCGCCCCCCCAGCTTTGAAACTCCCGGCCATGCCAGAAACTTCAAAACCGCTCTTCCCGGAACTGTCCCGTATAAAAACCTTAAGAGTAAAGAGTCTTTCATATCACATAATATCCCATCCCATAAAAAGCATCATAAACACCGCCTCTAAAATACCCACCATCACGATCGCCGCCTTCCCGATCACACCGGGCTTTCTGATCTTCACAGGGAGCAGAAACCCAATGCCGAGAATCGAGAGGAGAACCGGAAAGCAAATCACACTTTTCATGATCCTGTGGTCAAACAGCAGATAACATGCGGGCAGCAATATCGCGATATTGGTCACGGGAATACCCAGGTAACTTTTTCTGCACTCCGTCGTCTCTTTCTGCCGCTCTTCCTCCAGTACATTGAAATACGCAAGCCTGATCAGCGCACATAACACAAACAATCCGGATATGATCCCAACAAGCGCACTCTGGCCTGAGATCATATAAACAAAAATTCCCGGCAATACGCCAAAGCTGATCAGATCGCTCAGAGAATCTATCTGAATGCCGAATTTCTTTTCCTTTTCGTCCCTGTCCTTTGTGGAAGCCACCGCCCCGTCAAACATATCACAGATCCCGGCCAGCATCAGAGAAATCACCGCATTCCAGTAATCTCCTTTTATCACCTGCAATATCCCGCCAAACGCAAACAGCATCCCGCAATATGTAAGAATCACCGTATAATCATAATAGCCAAGCAGTTTCTTTTTCATCCTTTGTTCTCCTATTTCAGTTCCCTGTGTGCCCTTTCAGCATACCGTTTTCCGGTTCCGTATGCGCATTTGCTCTTCTTCATTTTAACACTTTATTTATCATACCGCTGTCTTGGAAACATGGCAAGTACAATATCTGTTTCCGTTACCATTCCCCGGCACTTTTCTCCCCTGCATCGTCTGCAGGCTTTCTTCCGCTTCTGTTATCTCCCATCCCCGGATGTCTGCCTAAAAAAATGCTGATACTCTTACGTTATCAGCATTTTCCTCCTCATTTCTGAAACAGTTCCAAACCGTTCTAACCTTACTTTTCTTTAATAAACTTCTGCAAAAGGGCAATAAACGTCCCCATATCCAGCGGTTTTGCCAGATGCGCATTCATGCCGTTTTTCAGCGCCGCTTCCTTATCCTCCTCCAGCGCATTGGCTGTCATGGCGATAATCGGCAGATTCTTCACATCTTCCCTGGGCAGCTTCCTGATCGCTCTTGTCGCCTCATAACCGTTCATAATCGGCATCTGTACATCCATCAGGATCGCGGCATAATAGCCTTCCTCCGCTTTTTCCATCATTGCCACCGCATCCGTTCCATCCGGCGCCATCTCCACCACGAATCCCGCTTCCGTCAAAATCACCTCCGCGATCTCCCGGTTCAGTTCCACATCATCCACAAGCAGAATGCGCTTGCCGCCAAAATCAGCCAGTGTCCACGGCGCAGCCTCCTGCTCTTTTTTATCTACCAGATTATTTACGGTCAAAAGCGCAGATTTCAGATCCGACATAAACAGCGGTTTCGCACAGAAAGCCGTCACGCCGGCCTCTCTCGCTTCATCCTCGATATCCGTCCAGTCATAGGCGGTCAGTATAATAATCGGCACATCGCTCCGAATGGACTGCCTGATCCTCCTCGCCGTCTCCACGCCGCTGAGCTCCGGCATCTGCCAGTCAATGATATAGGTATGATAAGGATCTGCCTCATCCACCGCCAGCTTCGCACGGTAAGCCGCCTCCCTGCCGGAAGTGGTCCATTCGGAACGCAACCCGATCTGCTGCAGCATTTTGCTCACACTGTCACAGGTATTGAGATCATCGTCCACCACAAGAGCCCTGAGCCCCTTCAGCTCTCTGATCTGGGCGCCGTTCTTTTCAACGTCCTGCAGCCTCAGCGCCAGTTCCACCGTGAAAGTACTTCCCTTCCCCAACTCGCTCTCCACACTGATCCTGCCGTTCATCATCTCCACAATATTCTTCGTGATGGCCATGCCCAGCCCGGTTCCCTGTATGCCGCTCTGGGTAGCCGTCACCTCTCTCTCAAACGGATCAAAAACATGTTCCACAAACTTCTGGGACATACCGATACCATTGTCCTTGATAATAAAGCTGTAATCCCCGAAGCCGTGCCGGAACGTGGTTTTCTGGATAATCCGGAACGTAATCGTGCCGCCCGCAGGCGTATATTTCACCGCATTGCTCATCAGATTGATAAACACCTGATTCAGCTTTAACGGATCTGCAATCACATCCTCATTGTTGACGTCAAAAGTGTCTATAAACAGCTCAAGCTGCTTTGCCTTCACCTGAGGCTGGATAATATTGACCAGATTGTGCATCAGCTCGGAGATATTGCACTCCTGCTCCTTGATCTGCACTTTTCCGCTCTCGATCCGGCTCATATCCAGAATGTCGTTGATCAGGCTGAGCAGATGGTTGCTGGAGGAAAGCACTTTCTGCAGGCAGTCCTGTACCTGTTCCTTATTGTTGATATGACTTGCCGCAATGGTGGTAAAACCGATAATCGCATTCATAGGTGTCCGGATATCGTGGGACATATTGGAGAGGAACGTGGTCTTTGCCTGGTTTGCATGCTGCGCCTGCATCAGCGCATCTTGAAGCGCTTGGGTTTGTTCTCTCTGTTTCTGTACCTGTTCCGTGATATCTTTCGACACTACCATGACCATGATATCATCCGTATCGTTATCCCTTGTCATAATAAAGGTCTGACGGACGCACATCTGTTCCTCGGAAGAATTCCGTCCCCAGTAATCGATCACAACTTCCGCATCTCCGCTCTCAAAGCGCTCTTTCAGATATGCCACATTTACCACGGCGCGGTATTCCTGCCGGGACTCCTCCAGAATATATTCACTCCATCTCTCAAAGCATACGGAAGCCCTGCAGGGCGCCTCCAGCCCTACTCTGTTCAGCAGGGATATCTGTTCATCACCCAAATCACGCAGAATATCATTTTCGATCATATCCTGGGTTAAATTAAACTCAAAGGTACAGAAAGAATTGGAAGTAATGGCAATACGATACTGCCGCTCCTTTCTGTTTGCCAGAGACATTTTTCTTTGAATACGCAGTTCTTTTTCCTTAATATCCGTAATGACCTGCCGGATCAGCAGCACCTTGCTGGCTCTGCCCTCCTTTCGTTCCAGACAGATAATATTGGTGTGTTCCCACTCAGGAACACCGTCACGCATAACATAACACTCAAAACGCAGATCGTTCTGGTCTCCCAGCGATGTGACGATGGACTCTCTGCCGAGTGCCTCCGCAAACTCCCCGCGCCGCCCCTCATCAATCATCCGGGAACAGAGCTGTTCCAGCAGCTCCTGATAGCGCCCGCTGACAGCCAGATTGGGAGACTCCGGTTTTGTACCCGCAAGATACTGATAAGTTTCCTCCTCCAGATCGATCATCGCAAAACGGGAAAACAGCGTATTGACACCGCTGATGATATAACCCATCTCCCGGTTTTCTTTCTCCAGTGCCTTTTTCTCCCGCCTTGAACGGATAATCAATACGACAACATAGATTGCAAAAAGCACGATCAGCATGATTTCCAGGCTGATTCCCATCAGATTCTCATCCTGAATCATGCTCTGTGTCACGGATTTCGGAAATGTCTGCACCAGTACAAAATCATTGTTCGGAAGATGCGTCACGCAGATATTGTCCGTCTTACTGTCCTCATCACAGATAAAAGCGCCGCCTTCCTCATCTCTGAAAGCTCTCCGCACGTTTCCGGCGGTTTCCTCATCGATCACCTCATCCATAAGAAGCTGCTCTATCAGATTCCCCGTATAGCTCATATTCCCGGAACTTGCCACAACGCTGCCGTCCGGTGAACATAAAAACACGCCCGCAGGTTCTCCGAAATAGGTGACGGAAAGCATATCCTGCAGATACCGCTCCGCCATATATGTTCCCCGCAGCACGCCGATAATCTCTCCCTGATACCGGATGGGCGCATAGAAACATACCATGGTTTCCTCAAAAAAATGAGAATCAAACAAAACGATGCTGTCATCTTCTCCCCTCATGCCGCTGGCAAAAAAGGGACGCCAAGATATATCAAAAGTCCTCCCGTCGGAAGCATGATCAATACCGTTTGCATCCGTAAACATCACCGCGTCAAACAGAGAGTTTTCCTCTATCTCCTCCAGCATATCCTGAGAAATCTCCGCCTCACTCAGGCTCTTTCCCAGAAAATAGGCATAGGTATCGATGCGGCTCAGCGCATTGTTCAGCGTCTCGTCAATCTGCAGCATCGTCTGCCTTGCACAGTCCGCCGCATATGTTTTATTCCGCTCCAGTATTCTGGCGCGGTTTTGTAATGTATACCACCAGAAAACAAGCATACCCGCGATCAACAGGAGTATCACATAAATAATTTCCCGTGACAGTTTTCTTTTTTGCATAGTGCTCCTTATCATTCCCTTGTTTTATTGATATACCCGACCGGTACTCCGGTCGGGCCGACATTTTCTTACTTAATAATAGTGGTGTCCTCTGCCGCATCCATACCCGGAATACGCCTGATCGAACGCCGCCCAGCAGGTGCCGTCACAATAGCCGCCTTCATGGGCATAGCTGCAATAGTATCCGCCGTCATGAATATGGCGTCCTATTTCCGCACATCCTTCCACGGCACATACGGGATAGCACGTATCGGCCGCCGTATTTCCGTGATGATATCCGCCGCATCCATACCCCGAATACGTCTGATTGTAGGCAGCCCAGCAGGTGCCGTCACAATAGCCGCTCTCATGAGCATAGCTGCAATAGTACACATCGTCATGAATATGGCGCCCTATTTCCGCACATCCCTCCACGGCACATACGGGATAGCACGTATCAACCGCCGCAGTCTGTGTGGTCTGCACCTGCTGCACCGGCTGTACCGCCTGCCTGTGATGTCCGCGGCCATGATGAGCGGAAACCGGCATAACAAAGAGCACCGATACCATTGCCGCTGCGACAGCCGCAGCCACCGTTTTTCCAAAACGCATGGCAATTACCTCCTTTCTCTAACATAAAGCAGATGTATCCTCTGCCGCCGCAGCACGGAGAATATCCGCAATATGCTTATTTGTTATTAGTATACCATGTGTTTGCATTCTCTTCAAGAAATATACCATGTGTTTGCATTCTCTTCAAGAAATATAGTTTGCCTTTTCCTTTCACTTCTGATAGAATCAGTCTGAATATACGGAAAAATTCAGATTCCGCATATACTATATATTGACCATACAACATAACACACACTATGCAGGAGACTTAATCTATGGCGATCAATGATTACACGGCAGCGCTCAAAAAGGGAAAACGAAATTATCAGACGGCTCTCGCTAAGGGTGCCTACCCCTATCTGCCCGCGCTGGATGATATTTTATCTTACACCGAAGTAACCGCTTCCGTTCCCCTTGGACTGATGGATATTCCCTTATCCAAGATCGTAGGTACTAAAACGGCGGGCAGGACCAATGCCTTTGCCGGTAATTTCATGCCCCTTCTGCCGGAAAAATCCGAATTTGCGGCAAAGTGGGCCTCTCTCTACAACCATCAGGTTGACGACGGCATCAGAGATCCGATCGTTGTCTATGAATTTATGCACCGGTTTTACGTGCAGGAGGGAAACAAGCGTGTCAGCGTTATGAAGTTTCTGGACGCCTACAGCATTCCCGGCACCGTCACACGGATTATTCCGAAAAAGACCGACGATAAGGAAAACCGGCTGTATTATGAATTTATGGATTTTTATGAAGTATCCCTCTCCTATGACGTCTGGTTCAGCAAAGAAGGCAGCTATAAAAGACTGCTCAAACTGATGGGCAAAAATCCGGGAGAAACATGGACAAAGGAGGAACGCACCGCCTTCCATGCCGCCTGCGAAAAATTCGGAAAGGCGTATCATACCGCTTACGGGGAAAAAATAAAACTCTCCGCCTCCGACGCGCTCCTGATTTATATGGAACTGTACGGCTATGACAAACTTCGGGAAGAAACCCTGATTCAGTTAAAGGAGACGCTCTCAAAGGCCCAGAAGGAACTACAGCTTGCCGAAAAGGGCAGCCAGGTAACCCTGGTAAACGATCCGGAGCCGGCAAAGCCCTCTCTCCTTGGAAAGATCCTGCCCACCACTCCTGCGCCGGAGAGTTTGAAGATCGCCTTTCTTTACCGCAAGAGCCTTGAGACTTCCAGTTGGGCGTATGCCCATGAATTAGGGCGCCTCCATCTTGAGCAGGCTTTTGGCGGAAAGCTGAAAACCCTTGCCATCGAACAGGTCAACACCGACGACCAGATGAAGGATGCCGTTGACAATGCCGTTGCGGCGGGCTGCAATCTGATCTTCGCCACTGCCGTCCAGATGGTAAATCAGTGTGTGCGCTCCGCAATTCAGTACCCGAAAGTAAAGTTTTTTAACTGTTCTATTAAAATGCCCTTCTCCTCCGTACAAACCTATTATGCCAGGATGTACGAGGCGAAGTTTTTGATCGGCGCCATTGCCGCCGCCGTTTCCCACACGGATAAACTGGGATATGTGGCAGACTATCCGATCTACGGCTCTCTCGCAAACATCAATGCCTTTGCCCTGGGTGCCCGGATGATCAACCCCTATGTCAAAATTTATCTGGACTGGTCAAGGCTCAGGGAACAGGACGGCAAACAGCGGCTGAAAGAGGACGGCATTTTATTTATGTCCGATGACGATATGATCACCCCCGGCAATCCCAGCAGAGAGTACGGGTTATACTTAAGAAATGAGGAAGGCGTTCTGGAAAATCTCGCCACTCCGATCTGGCACTGGGGGAAATTCTATGAGCGGATCGTCAGAAATATCTGCAACGGCAGCAGTGAGGCGGTATCCTCCAAAAAAGAAGCCGCCATCAACTACTGGTGGGGCATGTCCGCAGACGTGATCGATGTGATCTGTTCCCAAAAGATGCCCCATGGAACGCACCGGCTGGTGAATTTTCTGAAAAGTTCCATCTGTGCGGGAAGTTTTAAGCCCTTTGACGGCATGATCTATTCCCAGGACGGCATCGTGCGCTGCAAAGAGGGAGAATCCCTGCAGCCCGAGGACATTATCACCATGGACTGGCTGGCGGAAAACGTGATTGGGGAAATCCCCAGATTTGAAGAACTTTCGGAAGAGGCACAGACACTCTCAGGACTTCAGGGTGTCTATAAGGACAAAGATGAAAAAAGCATCAACTGAGCAAAAAGAGAAAGACACTTTAAAAATTATGCTGTTTGCAGATCATAAATCCAGGCTTTTATACGACTATTATGATCCGGAACGAATGAAAGATATTGATCTCATTATCTCCTGCGGTGATCTGCCGCAGGAATATCTGAGTTTTTTTGTGACGCTCTGCAATGTGCCCCTTCTCTATGTAAAAGGGAACCATGACACCCGTTATGACGAGAAGCCGCCGGAGGGCTGCATCTGCATCGAAGACGATATTTTTGTCTACAAAGGCGTACGCATTCTGGGGCTGGGCGGTTCCATGCAGTATATCCCCGGCGCAAAGTACCAGTATACCGAATGGCAGATGAGCCGCCGGGTACGACGGCTGGCTTTCAAGCTGTGGCGAAAGAAAGGCTTTGATATCCTTGTCACCCACGCTCCCGCCTCCGGTTTTAACGACCTGCCCGACCTTCCCCATCAGGGCTTTACCGCTTTCCGCACTCTGCTGGAAAAATATGAGCCGAAATTTTTCTTCCACGGCCACGTCCACGCCAATTATGACAGGCATTTCAAGCGGCAGGATACCTATGGAAAAACCACGGTGATCAATGCGTACGAGTTCTATGTGGTGGAATATCCGCTGAAATAACAGGCGCTGCTTACTTCTCAGCCGTCCCCTGTCGTTTCCGCTTTCGCATCACATATATATAAGTTACCACGGAAAATACTACCAGCATAACCGCCAAAAGCTGGGAAACCGGTATCTGCGTCCTCGGCAGATGGAGCTGGTCCGTCCGAAACCCCTCGATCCAGCTTCTGCCAAGCCCGTAGCCGCCCAGATAAACAAGGGCGATTTCCCCCTCAAACTGCTTATATTTCCAGACCAGAAGCATCGCGGCAATCACCATAAGGTTCCAGAGGCATTCATACAGGAAGGTAGGATGCACCTGGATCGCGCCGTCTGCCGCATGGGCCGCTATCTTCTCCGTAATTTCGTTAGGGCGCACAGCCGCCTCCGGAAGCCGCATCGCCAGAAAGCTGTCCGTGTATTCCCCGAAAGCCTCTCTGTTGAAAAAATTTCCCCAGCGCCCGATCGCCTGCCCTAAAGCCAGTCCCGGCACACAGATATCTATCATGGTAAAATAGTTTATCTTCTTTTTCCTGCAAAACAGAAACAATGTCAGAAACGCGGCGATCACACCGCCGTAAATTGCCAGCCCGCCTTTTCTCAGATTAAAGATACCGGCAAGATCGTTCTTATAAAAATCCCAGGCAAACACCACATAGTAAATCCTTGCCCCGATCAGCCCGAAAATAATGCCGTAAAGAAAATAGTCCCAGATCAGTTCCGGATCGTGCCCGTATTTTTTCGCCACCCGGAGCGCCAGATAAAGCCCTGCTCCCATACCGATGGCTATGACGACGCCGTAGAGCGCTATCGTAAAACCAAATACCGAAAAGCTTTTCGGCACATTGTCAAGATATATCCCCAGATGCGGGAATGCTATCGCTGTTTCACTCATATATTTCCTTTCTCGTTGCTTGCTTGGGTGAAATCAAATGCCTGCTAAGCTGGCGCTTGATTTCCTTCCTCTTTTTACACTCGAAAATCCTTCGGCTCCGCCGAAGCGCTGCTTCGCAGCTTTACGATTTTCTCGTTGTTCGCTCGGGTGAAATCAAATGCCCGCGAAGCTGGCGCTTGATTTCCTTCCTCGCTACACGTTGAAGCGGAAGAGGATTACGTCCCCGTCCTGCACTACATACTCTTTTCCTTCCATGCCCACCAGCCCTTTTTCTCTGGCGGCGGCAAGAGAGCCAAATTCCAGAAGGTCTTTATAATTGACTACTTCCGCTTTGATAAAGCCTCTCTCGAAATCGGTATGTATCTTACCGGCTGCCTGGGGCGCTTTTGTACCGATCTTAATGGTCCACGCCCTTGTCTCATCCTCCCCTGCGGTCAGAAAACTCATCAGTCCCAGAATGCGGTAGCTTGCCGCAATCAGCTTGTCAAGCCCTGACTGTGTGATGCCCATATCCTCCAGAAACATTGCCTTTTCGTCATCGTCCAACTCAGCAATCTCCTGCTCGATCTGGGCACAGATCACAAATACCTCGCTGCCGTTTTCCGCAGCAAAATCTCTCACTTTCTCAACGCCGCCATTTTCCGCCCCGTCATCGGCAAGATCATCTTCCGCCACATTGGCGGCAAAGATAACAGGTTTTGCCGTCAGAAGATTATAAGAAGCAAACCACGCCGCATGATCCTCATCATCTCCGATTTCAAAGCTCATGGCAAGCTTTCCCGCTTCCAGATGCGCCTTTATTTTTTCCAGAAACTCCAGTTCTTTTCCAAGCGTCTTGTCCATCCTCGCGCCTTTGGAAGTCTTTGCGATTCTCCGCTCCAGAATTTCCAGATCGGAAAAGATCAATTCCAGATTGATGGTCTCGATATCCCTCAGAGGATCTACGCTGCCATCCACATGCACCACATTTTCATCCTCAAAACAACGCACTACATGTACGATGGCGTCCACCTCCCGGATATTGGAAAGGAACTGATTCCCCAGCCCTTCCCCTTTGGAAGCGCCTTTCACAAGCCCCGCGATATCCACAAACTCGATAACCGCCGGCGTCACTTTTTTAGAATGATACATCTCTCCAAGCTGTTTTATCCGCTCATCCGGCACAGCCACGATGCCCACGTTGGGATCGATCGTACAAAACGGATAGTTGGCAGACTCCGCGCCCGCCTTTGTCAGAGAATTAAAAAGGGTGCTCTTTCCCACGTTGGGAAGCCCCACGATTCCTAATTTCATATCTTATTATACCTCCTTGAAAATGCTTTAAAATAAGCGCTTTTCGTAATTTTTATGTTTATTCGAGTACCAATCAAAGTACCAATTTTTAAACTACCTTGAGAGACGCCGCAATTTTTTCAATTTCCTTATGCTTTTCATCTTCTGTCGTGTGAACATACAGATACATTGTTATACCAATATTAGAATGTCCAAGTATCGTTTCTTCTGTGTAGGCTTCCCGATATCAGATTTTACCATTCCATTACAGGGATTTTTCATAATCACATCATTCTGGTACGCATAATCAAGCATATTAAACAATGCTATCCTTGTCTGATAAATAGTAGATGTGTGATACCCTTCATCAACCATGCGATTCATAATCATTTGGCACTGAATCGGTTATACTTCTGACAAAATCAGTTTTCCAATCACGGAATCAATGTTGCGTTCATAACGCTCAGTATAATTTCTTACCGTGTTCGGGCGTACCGTTCGTTTTTTCATGCTGATCCGATAGTCAAACCATGCCTTTACCGTCATTTCTTCCGGAAAATTCAGATTGCTATGCTCGTCCTGATATTGTGAGTCTGTCAGCCATTGCCTGCACTCTTGTAGTTTGCGGAATAATTTCTGCTTCCGTTGTCCGTATTTCGTAGTAAATCTTCCTACATAGAAGCCATCCGACCTTTGACTTATTCCAACACCAAGCTCCTTTCAACAAGAGCCTTAACACCTATGGTAGTATAGCATAGTAAGGCTCAAAAGTAAATCATTGGATTTCTATATTTCCAATGTGCGGCTTAGAAAAGTTACAATTCATGGCCTAACCGATAAAGAAAAACCTCGCAGATACTGACTGCGGGGTTTTGCATACCAACTCATTCCTCTGTATATAATCATGCGCCGTAAATTTACTTAACGCCCATCCATGAAGATATAACCATTCTCTGTACTTCACTTGTACCCTCATAAATCTCCGTAATCTTTGCATCACGCATTAAACGCTCAAA
>JAAWOG010000016.1 GCA_022799355.1 Lachnospiraceae bacterium
GCGAAGGCTGTTCCAAAACATTAGCGTCTGCAAGGCGCTTGATTCTTGACTTCTTGAAATGTGGCAATTTCAACTACTCCGTCAGGAATGAAGCAACTGAGGGCTTGAAACGCTCGTTTCAAGACTAAAATGGAGGAGATTATGAAAGCGAATATAGAAATTAGCGAGGAAACAATGGACAAGTTGGCAGGATCATTAGATTTATCACCATTATATGATGAGCATTATGGGATTGATGAAGAAAATTTAAGTTATGCAATAAGATTAATGGTTGACCTCTGTGCCGAGTAGAAGGAGAAAAGTAAAAACATGGTAATGATAAACGGAAATTGGGAGAAAGTCAAAGACTTATCAGATATTCTTAGAGTCGTATCTGAAAATATTGGTGATGAATTTGCTAAAAAAGTAGAAGAAATATGTGGAGAGCCAAGCAAAGAATTATATGCAGCATATCAGGAGTTAGAAAATGAGAAAGATGAGTTAGAGCAAAGGTGCAATGACTATGATGATATATTAAAAAGTTTGGATTATTTGAATGAACAAATAGATAAACTTGAAAGTTACATAGATGAAAATAAAGACGGTACTGACTTTATGGAAGGTATGATAAAGGCATTTGAAATGATTGAGAGGTGATTGAAGGTGTTATGGTCGTGGAATGAAACAGATAGTGAAACTTGGACACATGGTACATTCGATACAAAAAAAGAAGCAATACAGGATGCTTTAGGCTGTAAAGAATGGATTGAAAGAAGTTTATCTACAGATAATCCAATAATATATGTAGGTGAATGTGAACTTGTTCCATTAAGAACTGATCCTGATCCAGATAGGATTATGGAGGAACTGGATGAAGCATATTGTGATGATTCTGGATGTGATACATATATTTATGATAGTGTAACAGACGAAGAAAGAAAATGGTTAGAGGACAAGTTATCAGAATTGATGTTTGAATTTCATCATAAGATTGGTTTGAATCCTGGATGGTTTAAAGTTATTACCATGGAAGAAGTTAGTTTAAATGATTATAAAGAGGAAGGATAAATCCACGCCTTTATTGAAAGAGAGGATGTAAATATTTTAGAATTAAACAAAATTTATGATATAGATTGCTTGGAAGGATTTAAATTACTTGATGAAAATTGTATTGATTTAACGGTAACAAGTCCTCCATACGATAATTTAAGAAAATATAATAACAAGTTTGATTTTGAAAACGTAGCAAAACAGTTATTTAGAGTTACAAAATTAGGTGGTGTAGTAGTATGGGTAGTAGCAGATAAAACTTTGAGTGGATCTGAATCTGGTACATCATTTAGACAGGCACTATTTTTTAAAGAAATTGGATTTAATTTACATGACACTATGATTTATATGTCAGATAAGCCGCCGTTAACACATAATAGGTATGAGCAGAAATTTGAGTATATGTTCGTATTTTCAAAAGGAAAGCCTAAAACTTTTAATCCGATTAAGGAAAAATGTAAATATGTTGGATCGGATAAAAGGGCGAGAACATTTAGACAAACCGGAGATGAACTGCAGGAAACACATCTAAAGAACAAAGTAAATAAAGAAAAGATAAAAGGAAATGTGTGGTATTTCTCAACAGGATTTAATAAATCTACAAAAGACAAAATCGCTTTTAAACATCCGGCAATTTTTCCGGAAAAATTAGCGGAGGATCACATTTTATCTTGGTCTAACGAGAATGATATAGTACTTGATCCATTTATGGGTAGTGGTACTACTGCTAAAATGTCAATTATAAATAACAGAAAATACATAGGTTTTGAAATTGAAAAAAAATATTGTGATATATCAGAAGAAAGACTAAAAAACATATATCACTAAATCAAGACTTTCAAGAGGAGAAAGTAATGAATAAATGTATATTAGGTGTAACTATTTCAAGAGATGAATATGATAAATATTTGAGATTAAGGAAAAAAGATACTCCAATGAAAAAAATATATAGTGCTTATCATAAACGATGTCCAGTATGTAATTATATAGTAGATAATGTAGTGCCTAAACAAAAGTATTGCGATAGATGTGGACAGCGATTAAAGGGATAATAAATTCACAATTTTAGATGGAGGTGTATGAGTGTTTATTAGAGATTTGGAAACATGTTTAGAAGGTATTAGAAAAATAAATCAACATAATCAAATTGTTATCGAAAGTTTAAAAAAAGAAAATTCTGAACTAAAGGAAAAACACTATAAAGATACGGAAATGAAGGATATGAAACATAGATTAGATAAAATGCAGAAAGATTATTGGCGTGGCTTTCCTATCTCAGAAGAAGAGCAAAAAGCTATTAAGGATTGGAAGAGAAAACACGATGAACAGGACCATGGATATACACCAGAAATAAGAATGAAAGCTGAAGGGTGCAGCGGAGGAAGATATAAGTATGTATTTGTTCCAACAAGTTTAGGCGTATCTGGTAGAATTGTTTGTCATTGTGGAGTAGAATTTGAGTTTCAGGAGATTGGATAAATTGTGTGTTTTGAGGAAGAATAAGAAAGGATTAATGAAGTAAAATATAAGGAAATTGGTAAAGATAAGAAAGCAAGTCTTGGGAGTTGGCGAGTTCCTATATTTGTAGGATTGAGAGAAAATGGAAAAGGCATAAGCTGCGATTGATCTGATTTAAATTCTGACACAATTCAGATAGAGAAATTATTAATGTAACTCGTAAAAATATCAAACAAAATTCCAACATTTAATTAGGAGAAAAATGAATAGAAAAATAATATTAATTTTATTGTTATTTCTAACAGTTTTATTTTCTGTGCTCTTTTTAGTGAAAAATGACAAAAATAAAGAACTTAAAATAGAGAAAATAGAGGTAATAGATGAATATATTGTGGGAACACAACCTGTTAGAAAAACCAAGCAGATACATAGCGAATATGATTTTGCAATAGATAATATGGATAAAGAAATGAAAGAAATAGAACCTTTAAATGGAAAAGAATGGTTTATTGCTTATAAAAATATTGTTTCTAAATATGCATACATAATAGATCAACCAGAAACAATTTATGATTGCTTTACAGATGATGAATTGAATTTATTGTTTCACGTTGTACAAGCAGAAGTTGGAGATGAATTTACTTTTGAGCAAAAAGTAAATGTTGCAAATGTAATATTTAACCGTTTGGAACATGAAAGGTTTCCCAATAATTTATTTGAAATCTTAATAAAAGAACAATTTCAACCAATAGCAGATGGAAGATATATGGAAGTAAAAGTTTCAGAAGATACGATACTTGCCTGTGAATATGCTTTTATGTTTCCAGATACAACTAACGGCAGTTTATTTTTTGACAGTAATAACACTCTAAAATATGAGTTTGTTATGAATGATGGAGCACATAATTTTTACAAATTAAAAGGAGAAATGAGATTATGAATAAAATGAGAATTGTGTTCAAGACACCAGAGGAGATAGCAGATTTTATTAATATTTGCTCTAAATATGATTGCGATATTAATTTATATGATGCAAGAAGTGTCATAGATGCTCGATCTTTGATAGGTGTATTCGCCATTGCACAAGGAAAGGAGATAGAGGTCCAAGCAATTAGTTCTGATGAAAGTGTTATTTCATCGTTTATCGAAGATATGAAGAAATTTGAAGTATAGAAAGGGGATTGTAATATAGCGAATAAGTGTTCAGTAGAGGGATGTAAAAATTGTTATAGGGTAACTAAGTATAAGGATAGTGGTTTATATCTTTGTAATAAGCATAGGACTCAAATGGATCGTCATGGTTGCATAATGAGAACCAAATATGACTCAAATACAATTAATATAAGAAACGATTTTGCAGAAATGCATCTATATAATAATCACGGAGAACATATAGAAACAACGATTATAGATATAGAAGATGTTGAATTGTGCAAGAAGTACAAATGGTCATTAACAAAAGATGGATACGTTTTAACATATAAAGGTGGAGAGTACATCTACTTACATCGCTTACTATTAAATGCTAAAGTTGGTGAATATGTTGATCATATTAACTTTAATACTTTAGACAATAGAAAAAATAATTTAAGAATCTGTACAAACGCTCAAAACTTACAACATAGAAGTAAATTAACAAAAATAAACACATCAGGATATCATGGAGTTAGTTTCGATAAAGTAAAGAAAAAATGGCAAGTAGAAATACAATATAACAATCATAAAAAGTTTATTGGATATTACAAAGATATTGATAGTGCAATTATAGCAAGAAAACAAGCAGAAGAAAAATATTTTGGCGAATATAAATCATTTGCTGCCATATAAACGGAGGTGTAAATATGAAGTTTGAGAATACAGAAGTAATGAATTTTGATGGAGCATTACGAGGAATGAGAAATCCTAAAAATAGTTGGGGTAAATCAGATAGCAGCTATTGTATAACATCTATTGATGAATCAACAAGTCACTGTAGTACATGTCCTGTTAGTGAAGGATGTACAGGATCACAAAGAGATATTGAAACCAGATATATTATTGGTAAAAACGATATGAAACTTGCACAGCAGCTTATTAGAGCTGGCTCAGAACATAGAAAATTTATGCGACAGATATTTATATCAGTTGATATTACAGCTCCGCTTTATTGGTGGAAGGAATTTGATACATATAAGGTAGGAACAGTTGCAAATAGTACCAGTACAATGCATAAACTGGCGACTACACCTATTACACTGGATTGTTTTGAAACGGACGACTATGAAGATTCAATTATGAAGTACAAAAGAGATGGTGGTGTTTATCTTATGCAAACCGTTTTCATAGAATTTTTGGAACACATCCGAAAAAAATATCTTGAGACAAAAGACAAAAAGTATTGGAAAGAACTTATTCGTTGGCTTCCTGAGTCATGGTTGCAAACAAGAACAGTAACTATGTCATATGAAAATTTGCTTGCAATATGCAGTAAAGGACAAAGGCGCTTTCACAAATTGAATGAGTGGAGTGGACAAGATGATAACACAAAACCTAATTTTATCTCATGGGCGAGGACATTGCCATATGCTCAGGAACTAATTTTTATTGATGAAGTGGAGGAATAAATACACTTATGATTATTGTTTTATTAGAGACTTCCGGATCAGGGAAGTCCACAATTGAAAATGAACTGGCGACACATCATGGCTTTGAAAAGATTATTTTAATAAATATGGAGGAGTAAATAATAGGAAAACCAAAAGATATAACTGGCGAAAGATTTGGAAGATTGATTGCAATTTGTATAGATGAAGAAAAATCAAAACAATACAAAAGTAGATGTAAAGTTTGGAAATGTCAATGCGATTGTGGGAATATAACATATGTATCTATTGGAAATTTAAAAAGTGGTAGTACAACATCGTGTGGTTGTTATAGAGAAGAATTAAAACAATCACATTTTAAAAACTTAACTAGCTTAAAATTTAATAAACTAACTGTAATAGAATTGGGTGAGCCATATATCAAAATACGCAACAAAAAAAATGGTTGGTATGAAACAAGAAGAACGTGGAATTGTTTGTGTGATTGTGGAAGTATTAAAAATAATATTCAAGAACGGCATTTGAAAAGTGGGTATATTAAATCTTGTGGATGTTTAAAAATAGAACAATCAAGAATAAACGGCAAAAAGTCAAAGAAATATAATCAATATGATATGTCTAAGCAATATGGTGTTGGATATAGTTCTAACGGCAGAGAATTTTATTTTGATAAAGAAGATTATGAAAAAATCAAAAATATCAATTGGATTGTAAAATCAAATGATTATGTTGAAGGAACGGATGAACAAAGAAAAACAATTTCGCTTCATAGATTAATAATGGATTTTCCCAAATGCCATGTTGATCATATAAATCATAATCCACGAGATAATAGAAAATGTAATTTGAGATTAGTTACTAGAGAACAAAATCAAGCAAACACAAAATTACGAATAGATAATACAAGCGGAACAAAGGGTGTTTATTTCGATACTAAACATGATTGTTGGGTTAGCAATATTCAAGTAAATCATAAACAGTTTTCAAAAAGATTTATAAATAAAGAGGATGCAATTGAATATAGAAAAATGCTAGAAGAAAAATATCAAAAAGAATATAGTTACATAAAAAGTATGAATATGAAAGGGGATAATATATAATGCTTCTATTGTGTGGGAAAAGTTGCACTGGTAAGTCAACTATTATAGAAGAATTAAGAAAGTTAGGAATAAAGGAAGTTGTATCATATTCAACTAGACCTCCACGACCGGGAGAAGTAGATGGTATAGCATACCATTTCATAACAAAAGAAGAGTTTTTTGAAAAAGAAAAGCAAGGATTTTTTGCTGAAACTACTTCATATAATGTAGCTTCTGGTGAAACCTGGCATTATGGAAGCGCAATGGAAGATTTAACTGATGATAAAGTAATTATCGTGAATCCACATGGATTAAAACAAATAAGAAAAATGAAACAATTGAATCCTATTGCTTTTCATATTATCGCTTCCAAGACTACAATAATGGATAGAGCAAAAAAGCGAGGAGATAATACTGATGAAGTTTTAAGAAGTTTAATTGCAGACGATTTTGATTTTGAAGATATCAATAGCTATATTGATTTTGCATTTAGAAGCGATCTTGGCTTATCACCTAAAGTAATGGCAGAAATGATCCTATATACATACAGAAAAACGATGGAGGATAAAAACAATTAGAGAAATAATTATATATACTGCTGGTGCGATGGAAGTATATGCAGGTACCAATAAAGCGGAAGAGTGGAGAGGATATGTCAAAGACTTTTTTGAAACAAACATGGATGATTATAAAGTTGTCAATCCAACTGATTATTATCAATATGGCAAGAATTATCACAAAACAGATAAGGAAGTTTTTAGATTTGATATACGAAAAGTTAGTCACTCAGACATAATTTTGGTTAATTTAAAGGATATCAGAAAGTCCATTGGATCATGTATCGAAATTTATGAAGCATACAAAAATAATATTCCTGTAATTGGTTTCATAGACGATGAGTTATCTGTAGAAGAAATAGTTCAGTTGATTCATCCATGGATATATTGCTGCGTGGACAGGATAGAAACAGGAAAGAACTCTTTAGATAAAGCAATTAATTACATAATGGATTATTATCGTTGAAGCTTTACTAAATTATGAATAAGCATAACATATTGAGTTGCATTAAAAAGGATAAAAATCTATGAAAATGATTAAAAATGAGTATATATATAATTCAAGTTTTAAACATTATGTTGATGAATTTTGTAAAAGTAATAACTGTACTATTGATGAGGCTTTTAATAATGAAGAGGTTAAAAAGATGTTCTGGAGATATACAGAGGTATAGAAATAATGTTAATAAAACTAAATACAATTGACGATGTAAAAGAATTTGTAAACATATGCAGTAAATATGAGGCAGATGTTGATGTAAAACAGGGAAAATTTACAGTAGATGGTAAAAGTATTTTGGGGATTTTTAGTTTAAATCTTATAGAAGGATTAAGTGTTTACATATTAACACCAGATGAAAAAGTTGCTGAAGATTTTAAGCGGAAAATTTTCAAATGGAATGTTTCTTAAAATGCCTGTTTTATTGGCAAAATATGAGGTGAAATTGTATGAAGATTAATTTATGGGATGGTTTATGGAAGTTTGAGATTGACTGGAAAGCAGTTGTAGGTATTGGGATTATAATTTGGGGTTGTGTGTTATTAAATATGTGAGGAGGAATTATTTATTGCAGATAATTAAGAAAGATGGAACATTAGAGCAATATGATGAACAAAAGATAATCAATGCTTGTAATAAAGCTGCAAGAAGAGCAATGGTTGAATTATCTGATTCTGACTATCAGATAATTTGTAATGCTGTATGGGATAAACTGGTAGAAAATGATTTAGAAGATACTGAAATTTATGAAATGCATAATATTGTAGAAGCAGTATTAGAAGAATATTATCCAGTAGTTGCAAAGATGTATAAAGAATATAGAAATTATAAAAAAGACTTTGTACATATGATGGATAAGGTATATGAAAAAAGTCAGACAATTAGATATATTGGGGACAAAAATAATGCTAATACAGATTCTGCATTAGTTGCAACAAAAAGAAGTCTGATATTTGGAGAATTAAATGGAGAATTATACAAGAAATTCTTTTTAACTTTAAATGAAAAACAAGCAATGAAAGATGGATATATTTATATTCATGATAGAAGTTCTCGCTTGGATACTTTCAATTGCTGCCTTTTTAGAATTGGTAAAGTAATGAAAAATGGCTTTGAGATGGGAAATGTATGGTATAACGAACCAAACTCACTTGATACGGCATTTGATGTTATGGGAGATATCATTCTTTCGACGGCAGCACAACAGTATGGTGGCTTTACAGTGCCGGAGGTGGACAAAATTCTTGCTCCATATGCGGAGAAATCATATTGGAAATATAGAAAAGAATATGCAGATATATGCAGATATATTGAAAAGGATAATGGAACTGAAATTACTAATACTTCCAGTGCTGAAGAATGGGTTATGAAAAAGATACAGCGTGATTTTGAACAGGGATGGCAAGGAATTGAATATAAATTAAATACTGTTGGATCGTCACGAGGCGATTATCCTTTCGTTACAATGACTATTGGATTGACAACAGATAAATTTGGCAAGATGGCAGCTATTACATTGCTCAATGTACATAAAGAAGGTCAGGGAAAGAAAGAATTTAAACGTCCTGTGCTATTTCCTAAGATCGTATTTTTGTATGATAAGAATTTGCATGGAGATGGTAGTGAGAAATATGAAAGCGCAGATGTATTTAATGCGGGTATTGAATGTAGCAGTAAGACAATGTATCCTGATTGGTTGTCTTTGACAGGTAATGGATATGTACCAGAAATGTATAAGAAATATAGTAGAGTTGTAAGCCCTATGGGCTGCAGAGCATTTCTATCTCCTTGGTATGAAAAAGGCGGTATGTACCCGTTAGACGAAAATGATAAACCAGTATTTGAAGGGCGATGTAATTTAGGTGTTGTTTCACTTCATTTACCTATGATATTGGCAAAAGCGAGACAAGAATCAAAGGATTTTTATGAAGTTTTAGAATATTACCTTGAATTAATCAGAGGATTACATAAACGTACCTATGATTATATTGGGGAATTAAGAGCAAGCGTAAATCCAGTAGCTTTTTGTGAAGGTGGATTATATGGTGGACATTTAAAGCCAGAAGATAAGATCAAGTCAATTCTTCCACCAATGACTATGAGTTATGGAATTACGGCATTGAACGAATTGCAGAGGTTGTATAATGGCAAATCTATTCGTGAAGATGGAGAGTTTGCATTAGAAGTAATGCAGTATATCCAAAGATACATAGATAGAATAAAGGAAGAAGATCAAATACTATATGCAATTTATGGAACACCAGCAGAAAGTCTTTGTGGATTACAGATTGAACAATTCCGAAAAGTGTATGGAATTATTGAAAATGTATCAGACAAGCCATATGTAAGCAATAGCTTTCATTGCCATGTATCTGAGCAAATGTCTCCCATCGAAAAACAAAATAAAGAAGAAAGATTTTGGGGATATTTCAACGGTGGCAAAATCCAGTATTGTCGTTACAACTTGGGATATAACATAGAAGCAATTAAGACCTTGGTTCTTAGGGCAATGAAGAAAGGTTTCTATGAAGGTGTAAATCTTGCGATGTGCTATTGTGAGGATTGTGGGTATCAGCAAGTAGAAATGGATGTTTGTCCCAAGTGTGGAAGTAGCAAGATTACGAAGATAGATCGTATGAATGGCTATTTGGGATTCACAAGGGTACATGGAGAAACGCGATATAATGAAGCAAAGAATGCGGAGATAAAGGATAGGGTGTCGATGTAATGAATTATCATAATATTACTTATCCAGACATGAATAACGGAGAAGGTTTGAGAGTCGTACTATGGCTCTCAGGCTGTTCTCATAAATGTAGAGGATGTCAAAATCCTCAAACATGGAATGTTAATAGCGGTATTCTATTTGATGAATCAGCAAAAGAAGAATTATTTAGAGAACTTGATAAGGATTATATTTCAGGTCTGACACTGACGGGAGGTGATCCGCTTTTTGAGGATAATCTTGATGGTGTGTTGGATATAGTTACCGAAGTAAATAAACGATACAATCAAAATATATTCCAAAATGCAGAAATGCTATTGGATAGAGGTATTTCTAATGCCTTGTATAGTAAAAACGAGTATACAAAAGGTAGTCTAAATGATTGCCATAGAATCCGTCTTTCAAGACCACAGAAAACAATTTGGCTATATACAGGATATACCATTTATTTTACAGATGATTGTAATAGAAAAGTATTATCTGCAAAAACAGATAATTATCAATTAGATGCTGTGATTCCAACTGTATTAAGAGAGAAAATATTAGAACAATGTGACATTGTGATAGATGGAAGATATGTGGATTCTCAACGCGATATAACATTGCCATATAGAGGCAGTAAAAATCAAAGACTTATTGATATTAAAAGATCCATTCAAAAAGGAGAAGTGATTTTATGGAACAGTCAATATATAAAATGAAAAACTATTCTAAAGAATTTCTACAGAAACATAAGTTTAAATATAGCAGCCACTTAAGTGAATATGTAGATGAAATATTTACATATAAGTTCCCACTTATCTATAGTATAAAAATACCTGTAATAGAATGTGAGATATCCGTTTCCACAGTAACGGGTATAGCTAATTTAAATATTTATAAAGCAGGTACAAAGGAACTATATCCACCATATTACAATAAAGAATATGGAAACTATAAAATTATTATGAGACTTATTGATACAAAGATAAACAGAAAACTCAAGGAATTGGGAATTGAAAAAGCATGAATATGATCTTAACTTCAGAATGTGAAGAATGTAAATATGGATTTATTGATGAGAGCAATAAAGCAAAAATAAAAGTATTTTGTGAGGATAAAAATAAAGAATACTATTATGGACAATGCATACCATGCGAAAATAAAACAAAGAAAAAGAGGCGCGAATGAATAATATAGGAATAGCTGAGTTTCAGAAAGTTAGTTTCTTTCAGTTTTTGGCGGATTGGTCTGAAATATATAAAATGAAACAGGAAGAATATGAAAAAGAGGCAGTACAAAATATATACAATGCATTAACACTACCCAAAAGATCAACGAAAGGAAGTTGCGGATATGATTTTGCATGCCCATGTGACATATCATTAAAACCTAATGAATCCATAAAAATACCAACAGGAATGAGATGTAAGATAAATAATGGCTGGGCATTAAAATTATATCCAAGAAGCAGTTTGGGATTTCAATATAGAATGCAGCTTGACAATACAGTAGGCATCATAGACAGTGATTATTTTCGTTCTGACAATGAAGGACATATTTTAGTGAAGATAACAAATGATTCCAAAGAAGCTAAGACACTTGAAATAAAAAGTGGTGAAAGATTTATTCAGGGGATATTTTTACCATATGGGATAATAAAAAGTGATACTACTGAGGCAGTTAGAAATGGTGGGTTTGGAAGCACAGGAAAGTGAATAGAGAAAGGAGCTGGAGCCGTGCGCACAAAAGGATATCCTGGCTCCTTTTTAACAAGTATGAATAATGAAGAAATATTGAATTTTGCAATAGAGCATGGTATGATAGATACATCATACGTGCAAGATCAAATTAAAATGAGTAAAAGAGAGGAGATATTAAAAAAACACCCATATTCTATCTGGATTGATAAAAATGGTTATTGGCACACATATTTACCAAAAGAAAATGGTGAACGAAAGGCTATAAAACGTAAAGAAAAAAATGACATATTGAACATCATAGAAAGTTTTTGGAAAAATAGAAGTAAGAATTCATTTAAAGAACGATACCGTATTTGGATTGATAGACAAAGAAAGTGTGGAAGATCAGATAATACTATTAGTAAGTATGAGAGTGATTTTAAAAGATTTTTTCTTGATGATGAGATATGTTATAAAGATATAACACAAATAAATGATGAGTATATCTATATGTTTATACAGCGATTGCTTAAAAGAAAACAAATTCCATATAGAGCATTAAAAGGAATGTT
This sequence comes from Lachnospiraceae bacterium, assembly GCA_022799355.1. Lineage (GTDB taxonomy): Bacteria > Bacillota > Clostridia > Lachnospirales > Lachnospiraceae > 1XD8-76. Next base: position 12,163 of record JAAWOG010000016.1, read on the forward strand.
TGGTTATATGAACGGAATTTTTGAAAAAGCAATTATGGATAAAGTAATAAAAGAAAATCCGTGTAAATATGTTGATTTGCCTACATTTAAACAATCATGTAAAGAAGAACGGGAAAAAATAACTGAAGAAAGAATTTTATCAAAATCAGAAAAAGAGGCATTACTAAGAAAACTAAATTCAAGTTATGATGGGAAACCAAATTATATTACTAAATATGCAATTGAATTAGCAATGTATACTGGTATGAGAGTTGGAGAACTATCTGGATTAAAGTGGGAAGATATTGACTTTAAACGAAAGGAAATAACTATTAGACACTCTGAAAAATATAATCAAATAACAAAAGAATATACTATTTCAACAACAAAGAATAGTAAAATAAGAAAGATTCCGCTTACTAAAGAAATGATAGATGTGTTACAAAAAGTTAAAGAAGTGGAAATGAAAAATGGTTATATTACAGAGTTTGTTTTTTCAAATGAAAATGGCAGAATACATTCAAGAGTTATATCAGACTGTATTAGAAATCGCACTATGTCAAAAGAGTTTTTTAATCCAAAAAGTATACATGCAATTAGAAGAACTGTTAATTCTGATATGAGATGTAACGGAGTATCTTCGGTTGTTGCAGCATCAATATTGGGACATACATCAAAAGTAAATGATGAAAATTATACTTATGATGCATCGGATATGAATTATAAAACAGCAATTATATCTGAGATTAATGAAAAGACAAAATGCATCTGATATCTCATTGATAACTTTTACGTTTTCGGTGCTTAAAAAGGTTGATTTTACGCGGTTTTTCACATGTCAGTCGGGTTCAAGTCCCGCTGCCGGCATCATAAACGATTCGGATTTTCATATAATACCAGTTCTTAAGCTTATTCTTAAGAGGATTTCGATCAGTAAAGTCAGGTTTTTCCAGTTGAGTTTTTATCATATTCGGATTTCGGGCGAAGGTGCCCGGGTTTTTCCGTAAACACAATACGGCGGCATTTTTTCGGGAGGAGATGTCGGCTGAGGTTTTGAAGGATTTTATTATGACAATACAGGCATAAAAAAGGAGGAAAAAGATGAGGTACAGAGTATTAGGTAAGACAGGACTTACGGTGAGTGAGATCGGCCTTGGCGGGGAATGGCTGGAGCGCCACAATACGCAGGAAGTAAAAGAAGTGATAGATACCTGCGAAAAGGAAGGAATCAATATTCTGGACTGCTGGATGTCCGAGCCGAATGTGCGCACCAATATCGGCCTCGCAATTGAGGGAAGGCGGGATAAGTGGATCATTCAGGGACATATCGGTTCCACCTGGCAGAACGGACAGTACGTAAAGACAAGGGAATTGGAGAAAGTAAAAGCGGCCTTTGAGGATCTGCTTGCGCGGATGCGGACGGATTATATCGATCTGGGCATGATCCACTTTGTGGATGAGCCGGAGGAGTTTGAACGGGTTACCACAGGGGAATATATGGCGTATGTGCGGCAGCTCCTTAAGGAAGGAAAGATTCGTCATATCGGACTGAGCACCCACAATCCGGAAGTGGCTAAGATGGCGGCGCTGCAGGGAGAGATCGGGATGATTCTGTTCAGCATCAATCCGGCTTTTGATATGATGCCTGCGGTGCGGGATCTGGATCAGTATTTTGCGGATACATACGACGAAAATTTAGGAGGCATCGCACCGATCAGAGAAGAACTGTATAAGATCTGTGAGCAGCAGAATGTGGGTATTACGGTTATGAAAGGATATGCCGGCGGGCGGCTCTTTGACGCAAAGACTTCGCCCTTTGGCGTGGCGCTGACGCCGGTACAGTGTCTGCACTATGCGCTGACAAGGCCTGCGGTGGCAAGCGTGATGGCAGGATTTGATACACCGGAGCATGTGTATGCGGCGACGGCCTATGAGACGGCATCGGATCAGGAAAAGGATTATGCCAGCGTGCTGGCGGCTGCTCCGAAGCATGCATTTTCCACCGGACAGTGCACTTACTGCGGGCACTGCGCGCCCTGCCCGAAAAAGATTGATATTGCCATGGTAAATAAATTATATGATCTGGCGACCATGCAGAAAGAAATTCCGGGGACGGTGCGTGCCCACTATCAGGAATTGAAGGCGAATGCCTCCGACTGTATCGGCTGTAAGGGCTGCGAGAGCAGATGCCCCTTCCACGTGTCGGTGGCGGAGCGGATGGAAAAGACCAGAGAGTTGTTTGGGTAAGCAAGCAGCAGTGAGAAACCGGGAGTCTGAGAAAGGGTTCCCGGTTTTTTCTTTGATGTAACGGTTGGCGGGTTATTCTTGACAAGGGTGTCTAATGATGTTAGACTAAAGTTGTCTAATATCATTAGACAACTGAAAGAATTTTAAATCCGGCAGGCATTTTAAGAGTTTTGAAATGGAAGAGGGTAAAAAGGAGCATTATGGAACCGTATAAACTGGGAGAGATGGAACGGAGATTTGCGGACTTAATCTGGGAGAGGGAGCCTGTTGCCAGCGGCGAACTGGTAAGGCTTTGCGAAAAGGCCTTTGACTGGAAGAGAACTACGACTTATACAATGCTGAAACGGCTTTGCCAGAGAAACCTGTTTGTCAATGACAATGGCATCGTCAGGGCATGCATGACAAAAGAAGAGTTTCATGCCGCCCAGGGGGAGCAGTTTCTAAAGGAAAATTTTGACGGCTCCCTTCCCGTTTTTCTGGCGGCTTTTTCCCGCAGGAGAAAACTGAGCGGAAGAGAAGTGGCGGAGCTGAAAAAACTGATCGAGGAGTATGAGGAGGAGAGAGATGATGATGCAGATATTTGATGAAAATTTGCTGACCTGTTTTATTCTTGTCCTGAATATGAGCCTCACCGGCTGTGTGGTGATTATGGCGGTGCTGGCGGCGCGGCTTTTGTTGAAGAAAGCGCCAAGGATCTTTTCCTACGTGTTGTGGGCGGTGGTGCTGTTTCGGCTGCTGAGTCCGGTGTCCTTTTCTCTGCCGGTATCTCTCCTTGGCGCGCTGCAAAGTGAGCCAGCGGCAGAGGGAAGGATGGCGTATATTACGGAGGATATCGGCTATATGGAAAAGCCGGAAATTACGCTGCCGGCTCCCGGTATCAGCGGTTCGATCAATGATATCCTGCCGGGGGCGACGCCGGAAAACTCCGTAAATCCGATGCAGGTTTATCTGCAGGCGGGCGCCTATCTCTGGCTTCTGGGCATTTTGAGCATGGGGATCTACAGCCTGATCTCTTTGCGGAGGCTGCACCGGAGACTGAGAGAGGCAGTTTGGGAGCGGGAGAATATTTACAGGCTTAGGGGAGGGGGATCACCTTTTGTATACGGCGTACTCCGCCCCCGGATTTATCTGCCGGAGAGGATCGGGAAGGAAGAAGAACAGTATATCCTTTTGCATGAACAGATTCATATCAAAAGAGGCGATGCGCTGTTTCGCCTGCTTTTCTATCTGGCACTCTGGCTGCACTGGTTCAACCCTTTTGTCTGGGCGGCATTTATGCTCAGCGGGCGGGATATGGAGATGTCCTGTGACGAGGCAGTGATCCGCCGGCTTGGGAGCAAAGTGAAGAAGGAATATTCCGCGTCCTTGCTGAACGCGGCATCGGGAGAGCGGATCGTAAAGGGGATTCCCCTTGCTTTCGGGGAGAGCGATACCGGAAGCCGGATCAAAAATGTTCTGCGCTATAAAAAGCCTGCGGCGCTGCTGGCAGGACTGGCGGCTGTGGCCTGCGCGGTTTTAGGAGTGGCTTTACTGGCAAATCCTCCGAAGGAGAAGTTAAATGAAACTGTTTTTTACGGCGTGGTGACAGACGTGATGGGAGAAAACGGCGCTGCGGAAACGATAGTGCGGATTCCGCAGATTGGCGATGTGATATTGCCGGATGCGGAGGATGTTTCTCTCTATCTGGAACGGGATGCGGAAAAGATCATTCTGCGGGGAGATCTTCTGCGGATTACTTTTTCTTCGGATCAGGAGATCGTGATGGATACAACGGACCGAAATGGAGAGACCGTATATCGTTTTACTGCTTCCGCAGGAGGCGCCGAGAGTATCCGGGTGATGGGAGAAGGATTTTCCATGTCAGGGCAGGAAGGGGACAGGTATCTTTTTACGGTGCCCCTGGGGATGGCAATGGATGCACAGCCGGGCGATACACTGGAAATATATCATGAGCGGGAGGCGGATACTACAAAAGAGATTTATCACTTTTCCCAGGAGGAGCAGGCGGATCAGGAACTGCTGACTTCCGTGAAAGTATTATCTGTGGATGAGGAGAACTATGATATCTGGGTGGAGCTAACCGCACAGGAGACGAAAACCTTTTTGGCTGAATTTGGTTTCGGGATTTCAGTCAGTCTGATCAAAGGGATAGAGGACGGGAATGCAGAGGAAGAACAGGCAGAAGAGACATTGCCCCAATACGATGATATCTTAACGGAAGATACCGGAAGCGAGGTGCTCACCTTATCCTCGGAGAGACTGCGGAATCAGGAACTTTTGGACGGTACGTATGTGGTAAACGTGGAGTCTGTTTCCATCAGTGCAAGAGGCTTCGACCGGTATGTGACACAGGAGGAGGCGGAAGGGGATTTGCCGCTTTTCCCGTTTGCGGAGGATTGTACATTCCGGGTAAACTGGGGAAAGGATAAACTTTCTTATGATCCGGTTAGTTTTGATAAGTTTGCAGATTTAATCACGCAGTCGGCGAAAGTCGTCAATCCTACGGTGTACTGTGAGGTGGAGAACAATCAGATTCTGCGCGCGGATCTGGAAAGCGGCTATTATGTGAACGGCTTCACCTATATGAGGCCGGTGAAAAGCGGCTGGGACGGATATGCGGAGAACGTGGGCAGTGATCTTTCCCTGACAAAGGAGGAAGTGCTGGAAGATTACTACACTTTGGCAGGAACAGATACGGCGGATATCGGTGATACGCCGGGGATGGAGCGGATAGAAGTCTACACCGGCAATATCGGCGACGGAGAGAGCGGAGCGGTATTTTTTAAAGATGCCGAAGGAAATATTCTCGGAACGGAATTTGCCCATGATTCGAGAGCCGTATGGAATAATATCTATATCGGAGAAATAAATGAAACCGGCTATATCCTGACGGTGCATATTGAGGACAGGGATACCTACGGGAATTATGGGTATCAGGTGTACCGGCTGGGAGAGGCGGGAGAGATCCGGCAGATCGCAGGAAGCAGTTTTGAGTTTGGAGGAGCGTATCGGTATGATGATGAAATGTTCCGCAGTTGGGCAAATCAGCTTTCCGATTATCTGGAAAACAGTTATCTGGTGCTCAGTTCCCAGGAGGGAGAGATCCGCACGGAGAGGGTTTCGGAGGCGGATCGATACAATTATGAGACATTGCGCAGAGAGCCATAGGAAACTAGGGCTCTTTTTCAAACTCGCCATAGGGAATGGTGACACTAAACCATTCGTAAACCCGGCTTGTGGTGTCGGTAAAAAACAGAGTGTACCCGTCGTCAGAGAGGGAAAACCGCCGGGGATCCAAAATATTTTCCGGGGATATCTCCCATGTTACCGCTCTGTTCAGATAGGGGGAGATGACATCGATGATGTGGGAGGGATCTCCCTCAAAATCCTCAAAGGTCAATTGTTTTCCGGTATGCCTGTCAAAAACATAATAGTCGCACCCGTTTTGGGAAAACAGTCCGTAGGGAAAGTATGTGAAAAAGCAGGCGAAGGAAACGGTATCGTCGTCCATATAGTTGCAGAAGACGGAGACCTGAAAATCCGGCTTTTTATCACTGAAGCAGCGCAGGGTATCCTGCAAATATTCCGGGTGGGATTCCGACCGGCTCAGTTCATACTGTACGCGGTCATTTATATCGGTCTCAAAATCCGCGTAAATTTCCGTCAGAGCCTGATTGATACGGACATCGGCATCCGTCTGTTCTTTTAGAAACAGCAGTTTCATCGAACTAAAGAGAGAGTCAGAGTCCCCGAAAGCTATTTCTTCATCTTTTTCTATCATTTCCGTTTCGGCAGGATAGAGGGACCAGACTTGAAGCTTCTGAAAGTCCGGTTTCTCCCGAAGGGAGAGCCGAATCAGAGAATGTTCCGCTTCCCCGGTGTCGATGTAATAAAAATAATCGCCGAATATGCAGCAGCGGTCATTTGTCCTGTAACCGATCGGTGAGCCCGGATATTCAGGCGAATCTGGGAGTCCGGAAAACACGAGATCTGCGGAACCATCAGGCAGGATATGACAGATATAGGATCCGGGGGACTCCGCAGTATCGGTGGCGTACTCTGCGGTATACAATTTGCCACAATATAGAAATCCCTGCTCTGTGGGGAACACTCCGTAGAAATAAGCTTTTTCCGACCAGATATCCTCACTCCGGATCATCGTTTTATCGGACAGATTAAAAAGAAAGATCGTGTCATCCGGCTTCAGGAAAATCGTATCGCCGGAAAAAGCAAAGTCGCTTAAATCATCCGAGCTTATACCAAGGCTTTCCATCGCGCCGCTTGTGGGATCCATACGGTAGACGTTCTTATCCGTATCCTGCACAAAGAGATAGCCGTAGTTGCGCATGGCGTAGGGGAAGGAGGGAAAGGAGTCATAACGGGCGACAGGAAAAAAGCCCTGCGGCAGTTTTCCGTAGAGTGTCTCTTTTTCGTCCGTTTCCTGCACGGTTCCGTCCTCATTCAGTTTAAAGTAAACACTGGCGGATACCGGGAGATGGTATTCATAGCCATAGATATAAGAATAATCTATCAGATAAATGATATCATCATACAGGTCAATGCTTTCATAGATGCCTGCGTCATTATAATCTCCCATGGGATCATACAGGTAGGGGGCATCATTTTCAACGATATTGAACGGATAGATACCCCGGGGACCAACAGAGGAAACGTTTAAAATGTGATCCTGTAAAAGCGTCAGGTTTTCACCGTCTTTTTCCATGCGATACAGGGAAGTATCCCTGTGGTCTGACGAGTCGGCGCCTGTCCTTTCTATGAAATAAATGTAGTCTTCGGAAAGACAGAAGCGGAGCTTGTGCAGATAACTTGTCTGATAGAGCAGGGTGGTCTCGCCTGTTTCACCGTGGGTGCGCATAAGTCTGCCGTCGAAATAGCTGTAGAGATAATCGCCGTCCCGCTGCATGGATGTTTTTCCGGTATCGTCGATAAAGGGAGCTGTCTCCGGAAAGACAGGATCGGCATCGAAACCGTTATCCACATCGGGGGAGAAAGAAGGACCAAACGACTCTGTGTCTGAAACGTTTGTCTCCGGGTTTTCCCTTTTATCCTCGGCAATGTCCGGCGTTTTGGAGACGCCGGTTCCGCATCCGGTCAGAATAAATGCCGGCAGAAGAAAAAAGATATTGGAACGCAACATAAAAATAATTTTTTTCATATAAATTCCCTCTTAGCAAAATAATATGACGTACTACAACTCCTCCTCAAACGCCTCATAAGGAATCGTAATCAGATAAAAACCGGAAGCATAACACCCGATTTCATAAGGCGCAAAATACAGCGTATAGCCGTCCTCGGAGAGGGAAAACCGGGAGATATCCAGCAGTATTTCCGGCTCAAACTCCCATTCCGCCATTTTTTCCACATAGGGAGAGACAATGGCGAGTATGGAGGCGGAATCTCCGGCGAAGTCTTCAAAGGAGAGACGTTCTCCGCTTTGCCTGTCAAAGACATAATAGTCGGACCAGTAATAGCCGTGCGCCGCATAAGGATAATACTGATAATAATCACAGCAAAAAGAGATCGTCTCATCATCCATATAATCCAGGCTGACCTGCAGGGAAAAATTATAGCCGGATGTATAGCCAAAGTCATAGCTTTCATAGAAAGAGGGATCTTCCTCCAACTGTTTCTTTTCCTGTTGTATCAGTTCCTCTAAAGAGGTTTCAAAATTCGTATAAAGTTCCGTCAGTGTTTGATTGATCCGTTGATCTGCCTCTGTGTTTTCTTCCAGAAACAGCTTTTTGAGAGAGCAGTAAACGGAGACATTGCCTTCTATTTGCGTATTATCTTCCCTGTCTTCCACAATAACGGCGGCCGGAGAGGAAGCAGGATAACGTGAAAAGACGCTTACCTCCTCCAGGGCGGTATATTCCGAAAGAGAAAGCCGCATCAGCCGCCGCGTTGTCTCATTATTCTCGTAATAATAAAAATGATCACCCAAAACACAGCTGTTATTTCGGAGCTGCATACCGTAGGTATCCTCAAAATATAAAGAAGAGTCGGAAATCAGCGCGTCTGTGGAGCCGTCCGGTTCAACCCGAAAAATCTGTAACCTGTAGTTTGGCTCTTCCAAAAAAGAATCCTCTTTCAGAAGATTGCAGCAAAAGTAAAAACCCTGATCTGAGGTATAGGCGGTGAGGCCGGAGGAGATTTTGGCAGGCGCTCCATCCAATGAGGTGTGGGTTTTATCACTAAGGTGGAACAGGGAGGGCACAGAGTCTCCGTAATAGGGATACAGAAATATCAGATCCCCGGAGAAAGTAAACTTGGAAGAGCCTTTTGTACTGAGCCCAAGGCTTTCCTTTTCTCCGCCGTCCGGTTTAAGGCGGTAGAGTGTATTGCCGGAATCCTGCACGAAAAGATAGCCATAATGACGCATGGCGTAGGGGAATGTCGGGAAATCGGTGTCATAGACAGGGCTAAACCGCCGCGGCAGTGTGCCGTAAAGGGTTTTGGCCTCTTCTATTTCAGTGGCAGTACCGTCATTTTCAAGCCGGTAATACAGATTGGCAGTCTTTGTGACATAGGTTCCGTCTTCATAATCGGAAGTATAATTGATAAGGTAAATAATATTATCGTAGATATCAATGGAGTAATTTTTTCCGTCCCGAAGGGTATGGGCATTTATTATGTCATCCTGCAAAAGGGTAAGATCCGTGCCGTCCTTTCCCATACGCCAGAGGGAAGTGTCTCTGTCGTCCAGGGAGTCACAGCCTGTTCTCTCCACAAAGTAGATATAGTTTTTATATAAACAGAAGCTCAGGTCATGGGTGGACGCCGTCTGATAGAGCAGGGTTAGTTCTTCCGTCTCTTGGTCGAAGCGGATCAGCCTGCCGTTATAATAGCTGTAGAGGAAATTTCCGTCCCGCTGCATGGATTTTCCGGTGTCGTCAATAAAAGGAGCGGTTTCCGGGAAAACATAGTCCGAAGCCTTCAAACTTTCCTGAGGCACTGCGTGAGAAAAAGGAGCAGGAGAATGTTCGGTCATTCCCGGTTTATCAGGCGCAGACTGAATATCCGGGGCTTGCCTGCCGCAGCCCGTCAGTGTCAATGCGGACAAAATCACTAAAATAGTACTCAAAAATAATGTAAAACTGCAGTTTTTCATAAGAAATCCCCTTATTCTCGTACAATTGCGGAAAAGTTTACGTAATATTTTTAATAATATTGCACAAAATCGAATTTTTTTAAAATATTAGCTTACAAAACAGCGAAAAATCTGTTAAAATAAGTATAACAGAAACTGGAAGGCGGTGACAATCAAATTCGTTCACTTTTGTGCAAAGTTGGACGGGTTTTTCTCTGGTGGGGAAAGGCGAAAAAATGTTTAAAGTGGGTGATTATGTTGTGTATGGTAACAGCGGGGTTTGCAGGATAGAGAATATCGGCCCGCTGTCGATCGGCAGTAAAGATAAGGATTACTATACACTGGTCCCTGTGTATGGGAGAAACAGCAGACTTTATTCGGTGGTGGACAGCGATAAAGTGGTGATTCGGCCGATCATGACAAAACAGGAGAGCGATGCTCTGATCGATGAGATGGAAAGTATTGATACTCTGCGGATCGGGGATGAGAAAAACAGAGAAGAGATTTATAAAGAGACGATGAAGAGCTGTGACTGCAAGGCATGGGTACAGATGATCAAGACGCTCTATCTGCGGAAGATGGACAGGCTGGCAAAGGGAAAGAAAGTGACCAGCAGTGATGAGAGATATCTGAGCATGGCGCAGGACAATCTGTTTGGGGAACTGGCTTTTACGCTGCAGATGCCGAAAGAAAAAGTCGGGGAATTTATCGTGGAAAAGATCAGGGAAAAACAGATGCCGATCAATGTATAAAACGGATGCGGGCGCATAGACTGGTAAAAAAATCAGGATGAAGAAATGGACTATTTTGACTGGTATGCGGCTTATCTGCACAGAACCTGCCCCGTGGCGGATGCCCATCGTGATCTTGTTACGGAAGTTTACAGGCGTCGCCTTCGGGGGGAGAGAGGCGTTTTAAATACATATTATAAAGAGGAAATTCAGGAAAGCGGTGTGAATCTGGTGGTCGCATCGCTTTTTTTGGGTGGGGAGGAGCTGAAGGACTGCATGGAAGAGGGTGTTTTTCCAAAGGGCGCCCTGCTGAAAAAATCCATGGAAATGCTGGCGGCTTTTTTGGCTGATCTGGAAGAGGCAAAAGGGCGGATGCAGCTTGTTACGGACAGGGAGGCTCTTTTGAGGACCACCGCAAAGAGAGGGTTTTCCAGACAGTACAAAGTGGGGATTGTGCTGTATCTGGAAGGGCTGGATATGCTGGAAGGAGAGCCGGAACTTCTGCGCTGTTTTTATGCGATGGGAGTGCGCGGTGCGGCGCTTACCTGGAACCGGAGGCAGGCATTGTCAAATGTTTTTGCTGAAGGATGCGGCAGCGCCGATGGCGGGATATCTGAAAACAGGAAGAAAAAAGCGGATATAGCGGAAGAGAAAGGACAGATGCCGGCGGAGAAAGGGCGGCAGGCGATCACCGGCAAAGGAATGGAGGTGCTGCTCTTAATGGAAAAGCTGGGGATTTTTGTGGACAGTAGCCATTTAAGCAGGGAGGCGGCGTTATTGCTGCCCTCCATTACGAAAAAACCATTTGCCGCAACGCATTCCAACAGTACGGCGGTCCTGCCTCATCGGCGGAATCTGACGGATGAAGAGATAAAGGAGATCGCAGACAGGGGAGGCGTGATCGGCGTCAACGCTTACAGAAAGTTTGTCTGCCCTCCCTGTGAGAACCATATGGATAGAACATGTCCTGCCGGCGGCGAAAAAACGGGATATAACGGGGAAAAAGCGGGGTATGACGGCAAAAAATCGGAATATGCCCGGGAAGGAGCAGGGAGGGGCTTTTGGTCCGAACTGGATGCGCTGTGCGATCATGTGATTTATTTGAAGGAGAAGGCAGGCGAGGACCATGTGGGACTCGGGCTGGATTTCGGGGAGGACACCGTCCTTGCGGGATATCAGGATCTGCCGAAGCTGACGGCAGCCCTTTTGCGGAGAGGGTTTTCCGTGGAGACGGTGAAAAAGGTACTGGGCGGAAACTGGATACGGTTTCTGTCCGAAATGTTAAAATAAAAAGACAAAACGGCGGCTTACATGCCGCTTATGAAAAAAATAAAAATTTTTTGATCAATGATGCAATAAAACCATCCACTTCCGTATTAACTATATGAAGGGGGCAAAACCATATTATGCTGAGTGAAACATCGATGGAAAAACGAAAAGCGGACTGCAATCCGGATGCAGTGGATAAGTGTATTATCGGGATTCAGAGACAGGATTCCGGGGCGCTGGAAGAGTTTTATCATAGAACGAGCGCTTCCGTATATGGGTTTGCCCTGTCTGTTTTGAAGAACACACAGGATGCGGAAGATATCATGCATGATTTTTATGTGCTGGTCTGGTCGGCGGCGGATAAGTACCGTCCGTGCGGAAAGCCGATGGCGTGGGTACTGACGGTCACCAGGAATTTATGTCTGCAGAAAATAAGGGAATACGGAAAAAAGTCAGACATTCCTCAGGAGGACTGGGAAAACTACATAAGCGGCAATCCGAATATGACGGCGGAAGACAGGGTGATATTGTCGGAGTGTTTAAGAAGCTTATCGGATGAGGAGAGGCAGATCGTTATGCTCCATGCCGTATCCGGGTTTAAGCATCGGGAGATTGCAAGGCTTTTGGAAATGCCTCTTTCGACGGTTCTTTCAAAATATAACAGAGCAATGAAAAAATTAAGAAAAATTTATGGAGGAGAGCAATGAAGATAAAAGAGGCAAATGAAAATGCGAAGATCAAACAGGCATATACAAACGCTGTTCCTGATATCTGCGATGTGATCCTCTCTGAATGCGGACAGGAGAAAGGGAAGGTGATCATAATGACGGAAACAGGGAAAAAGAAAAATACTGTGAAATATATGATGGCAGCGGCGGGACTGGTTCTGATGTTGGGAGCGGGAACACTGATCACGAATATCTACCGGCTGAACTTCGCGGTAGCATCCACCGTATCACTGGATGTAAATCCGAGTATTCAGATCACGGTGAATGAGAAGGAACAGGTGCTGGATGTTAAGGCTTTGAATAAAGACGGCGGGATCGTGGTCGGAGACATGGATTTCAAGGGAAGCGATATTGAGGTGACAATGAATGCCCTGATCGGTTCCATGCTGCGGAAGGGGTATCTGAATGAACTTGCAAACTCCATTTTGATCAGCGTGGATAACAACGATCCGGCTAAGGGAGAAATGCTGCAGGAAAAACTGACGGAAAAGGTGAATGAACTGTTGGAATCCGACGGATTTTTCGGGGCGGTGCTGGGACAGACGATTACGGAGAGCGGCGATTTGCAGCAGCTTGCGGACCAGTACGGCATCACGCAGGGGAAGGCGCAGCTTATTCAGCAGATACTGGAGGGCACCACGGGACATACTTTTGAGGAACTGGCGCCGCTCTCCATCAATGAACTGAACCTGATTATTTCCACAGGGCGTTCGGAGGTGGAAAAGGTTTCTTCCCTGGGCAATGCCAGCGACAAGGCTTATATCGGGGAGGAGAAGGCGAAGGAGACAGCTTTTCAGCACGCGGGCGTATCGGCACAGGATATTGTCTATTACGAGATGGATATGGACCTGGAGAAGGGCGTGATGGTCTATGAGATAGAGTTCAAGTGCGGCGGCTTTGAGTATGAGTATGACATCGATGCCCGGACAGGGAAGATTGTGAAAAATAAGAAAGAGATTGACGATGATATGCCGGCGGGAGCGCAGAAACCCGCATCAGGGGCGGATTCGGGAGCAGGCGCTAAGGCACCGGGAACGGATTCTTCCGGGGCAGGCTCATCAGGGAGCGGCACACAATCCTCTGCGGGGAATACGGGAACATCCAATCATACCGGGCAGAACAATACCGGAAGCACAGGCGGCAGCGGATCAGGCGCGCCTTTGGCGGGAGCAGACCAGACAGCCTCCGGGATCATCACACTGGAACAGGCAAAGGAGATCGCCTTAAATCATGCGGGACAGTCGGCATCTGCCGTATATTTTGACAAACTGGAACTGGACCATGATGACGGAAAACAGAAGTATGAGATCGAGTTTATCAGTGGAAATACGGAATATGAGTATGATATAGACGCAGTGACAGGCGCGGTCCTCAAATATGACTGGGATTATGACGATGACCATAACCATGCGGTGGCAGGAGGCGGCGCAGGGGCGGCATCCGCAGCAATCACTTCGGATCAGGCAAAGGAGATCGCATTAAATCACGCCGGACAGTCGGCATCCTCCGTATACTTTGATAAGGTAGAACTGGATTATGACGATGGAGTGCAGAAATACGAGATTGAGTTTGTCAGCGGAAATATGGAATATGAGTACGAGATAGATGCGGCGACCGGAGCAATCCTTAAGTACGAGTGGGATGAGGACTGATATACGATATAAAATTTGCGGCAGTTCGGATTTGCGGACTGCCGCAAAAATTTGCCGCAAAAAGGGAATGTCATAAATTTTTGTTGGTATTATATCTTGTCTGTTGTGGAAAATAAAGGTATACTGAAAGATATGGAAACAGCATTTTGAGAGGATCGATGCGGAACTAAGTATAAGGAGGTAAAAACGGGGATGGCTTATATTGACAGTATCAAGGAGAAGGCAAGGAAGGACAAAAAAACGATCGTCCTGCCGGAGTCTAACGACAAAAGGACTTTGATCGCGGCGTCCCATATTCTGGAGGAGGGAATCGCAGATATTATCATGGTCGGTGACGAGGAGAAGATCATGGACGGTGCCGGCTGGCTGGAGATTGAGCTGGACGGGGTGACGGTGGTAAATCCCGAAAACTGTGAAAAATTTGATGCGTATGCAAATCTGCTCTATGAGACGAGAAAGTCCAAGGGCATGACGCTTGAGAAGGCGACGGAGATCCTGAAAAAAGATTATCTGACCTTCGGCGTTGTGATGGTAAAGGCAAACGATGCGGACGGCATGGTGGCGGGAGCCTGTCATGCGACGGCGGATACCCTGCGCCCTTCGCTGCAGATTCTGAAGACGGCGCCCGGTGTAAAGCTGGTATCGGGCTTTTTCATTATGGATGTGCCGAACTGCGCCTATGGAGACGGGGGGACCTTCCTGTTTGCGGACTGCGGCTTAAATCAGGATCCGACGGCGGAGGAACTGGCAGCGATTGCGGATTCTTCCGCGAGAAGTTTCCAGAATCTGGTAGGCAGCAAGCCGATCATAGCGATGTTGTCCCATTCCACAAGAGGCAGCGCGAAACATCCGCTGGTGGACAAGGTGGTGGAAGCCACAAAGATCGCCCATGAACAGTACCCTAACCTTATGCTGGACGGCGAACTGCAGCTTGACGCGGCGCTTGATGCGAAGGTGGCAAAGACCAAGGGGGCTCTCAGCGATGTGACGGGCAAGGCAAATGTGCTGATCTTCCCGAATCTGGACTGCGGCAATATCGGTTATAAACTGGTGCAGAGGCTGGCAAAGGCGGAAGCTTACGGTCCCATGCTGCAGGGTATCGCGAAACCGGTGAACGATCTTTCGAGAGGCTGTTCCTGGGAGGATATCGTCGGCGTTGTGGCGCTGACCGCAGTGCAGGCGCAGATCATGTAGAAAATGAGAAGATATTCTAAGGCGTCAAAAGACGCCGCCTAAGAATATCTAATCTCATTTAAAAGAATGCGTGTAACGCATTCTTTGCAAGTCTGTAAGCGGGAAAGCAAGAGATTGAGAAGCAGACATTTGTTTTTTCTGGGCCGCCAACGAGCAAACGTCCGATGAAATCGGACAGGGAGCGCGCAAGCGCGGGTTTGCGGGTATATAATCTTCAAAACAAGCGGCTGTTTGCGGGTATTAGATTGCAGAAAATATAAAAATTAAGAATCGAGGTAAAAAACAATGAAAATATTGGTGATAAACTGCGGTAGTTCCTCTCTGAAGTTTCAGCTTATTGATTCCGAGACCGAGGCGGTGGCTGCAAAGGGAATCTGTGAGCGGATCGGCATGGAGGGAAGCAAACTGATCTATACGCCGGCAGGAGGCGAGAAGCAGGAGACGGAAGCTCCTATGGAAGATCATAAAAAGGCGGTCTCTCTGGTGATTGATGCTTTGACGGATAAGGAGACAGGGGTGCTTTCAAGCCTTTCCGAGATCGATGCGGTAGGACACAGGCTGGTACACGGCGGGGAGAAATTTGCCTCCTCCACACTGATAAACGAGGAAGTGATCGCGGCGATCACGGAGTGCAACGATCTGGCGCCGCTTCACAATCCGGCGAATCTGATCGGTATAAATGCCTGTCAGGAACTGATGCCGGGAGTGCCTCAGGCGGGCGTGTTTGATACGGCGTTCCATCAGACCATGCCGGAAAAAGCGTATCTGTACGGTATTCCTTACGAATACTATGAGAAGTACAGGATCAGAAGATATGGCTTCCACGGGACGAGCCATTCCTATGTGTCAAAGAGAGCGGCGAAGATGCTTGGGAAGGCTTATGAAGAGGCAAAGATCATTGTCTGCCATTTAGGGAACGGTGCCTCCGTGTCTGCGGTGAAAAATGGAAAATGTGTGGATACGTCCATGGGGCTTACGCCTTTGGAGGGCTTGATGATGGGGACAAGGTCCGGGGATATCGATCCCGCCATTATAGAATTTCTTGCCCATAAAGAGGGAAAAAGTATCGATGAGGTGATGTCGGTTCTGAATAAAAAGTCCGGTATGTATGGGCTTTCAGGCTATCTTTCTTCGGATTCAAGAGATCTCCATGCCGCCTCTGATGAAGGAAAACCGGAAGGGATCAGGACCATAAAAACTTACTGTTACCGGGTGGCAAAATATATCGGTGCTTATGTGGCGGCGATGAACGGTGTGGATGCCATCTGCTTTACGGCAGGCATCGGTGAAAACTCTCCTGAGACAAGAGAGGAGGTCTGTGAGTATCTGGGCTATCTCGGAATCGCCGTTGATGCTGAGCAGAATAAAAAGCGCGGAGAGGATGTGGTGATCTCCACTGCGGACAGCAGGGTGAAGGTTATGGTGATCCCCACCAATGAAGAACTGGCAATCGCAAGAGAGACGGCGGCGCTGGTAAAATAGTATGTCCGGTATGCAAATTTTGCCAGAAAACCGGTTGACAAACAGATATGCAGCAGGTATAATGATTAAGTGCGTGTATAGGAGTTTTCTATGTTAGTGAATTTAACGGAACTGTTTGCTTCGCAGCTCGGGCATAAAGAAAAAAGAGAGATTATGCCGGAGATGGAAGTGTTTCAAAGCGGTACGGAAAGTTTTCGGATATTGCATAAAACACCTGTTAATTTTACCTTCACAAATCTTGCTTCCGGTAAGGTTCGAGTGGAGGGAGAGGCGGAAGTTGTACTTTTGATGCAGTGCAGCAGATGCCTGAAGGATGTGGAGCAGGAGATAAAGCTTTCTTTTGAACTGGATGTGGTATCGCCGGAGGTTCCGTCTGAATATGCTGATGGCGAGGCCTTTATGGAAGGGTACGGCCTGAACGTGGAAAGCCTGCTAGACAACGAAATATTAATGAGCCTGCCGACCAAGGTTTTATGCAGACCGGACTGCAAAGGAATTTGCAGGGTGTGCGGAAAGGATCTGAACTTGGGAGAATGTGGATGCGATACCTTCGTTCCTGACCCCAGGATGGCGGCGATAAAGGATATCTTTAACGCGAATAAGGAGGTGTAATGTATGTCTATTTGTCCCAAGAATAAATCTTCCCGTTCGAGAAGAGACAAGAGGAGAGCAAACTGGAAAATGTCTGCTCCGACTCTCGTGAAGTGCAGCAAATGCGGCGCACTGATGGTACCCCACAGAGTATGCAAGAGCTGCGGTTCTTACAACAAACGGGAAATCGTAAGTGTGGAACAGTAAAAAATGGAAGCCTTCCGGTTATTCGGAAGGCTTTTTTATATAACGGATAAATATATTATATCTTAATGGAGAAATACGAATGAAACGATCTAAAGATATTATTTTATATGGATTAGCATGCATCATGATTATTTTTATTGTTTCTGGAGTGTGTCTTTTTCAGCCGAAAAAAATTTTATCTGTACAGATGGCAAACAATTATGAAGAGTTGAAGTTGTTGATTGAATTTTCTGATGGGAGCGAGGAGTGGGTTGATATCTGGCAGGATGAAACGGAAACTTATTATTTTTTTCTTCCGGCAGGTGCAGATACAGGTAAAGTGACATTTGGAAATTTGAAGGATGAGGATAGTATTCTTCTGAATAATTATAATTTGAGAAAGGACGAAAATGTAGTCACTGTATTGTCTGACATGGAAATGGGACAAATTCTGGAACTGCAAATGCAGACAAATGAAAAAATGCAGGAGCCAGTGGAAGTGTGTTTTTTAATATCCCAAAATATTGCATCTATCTTTATTGATACGGCATCCGGAACAGTTGAAAATATTCATTCAGATAAAAATATAAAAGAAAAGGGGGCTTTACGCATCATAGATTCAGGCGGGAAAAACAGCTATTCCGGTGTGATAGAGTATATAAAGACCAGGGGGAATTCCACATGGGAACTGGAAAAAAAACCATACAGGATAAAATTGGAGAAAGAAGCCTCATTATTGGATATGCCTTCAGCTAAACAATGGATTTTGCTGGCAAATGCAATTGATGATACATTAATTAAAAATGAAATAGTATTTCGTTATGCAGAAAAGTATACTTCTATACCTTCCATTAGGGGACAATATATAGATCTCTATCTTAATAATATGTATGTGGGAAACTATTATCTTTGTGAAAAAGTTGAAGTGGGTAAAAACAGATTAAATATTTTTGATTTAGAAAAGGCTACGGAATCGGCAAATAATGATAGAGTTTATGATAAAGCGGTACCTTATATATCAGAAGATGGTAAAATAAAAGCAACAGCAGGGCTGACGAATCCTGTAGATATTTCAGGGGGGTTTCTGGTAGAATATATTTCGGATAGGGAATATAAAGTGGCAGAGAATGCATTTATGACAAACGGCAATCGTCACTTTGCGGTGATTAGTCCGTCAAAAGGAACGGTAGAACAAATAGAATATATTTGTGGACTATTTAATGAGATGGAAACAGCGATG
Source organism: Lachnospiraceae bacterium (assembly GCA_022799355.1). GTDB lineage: Bacteria > Bacillota > Clostridia > Lachnospirales > Lachnospiraceae > 1XD8-76. Next base: position 30,570 of record JAAWOG010000016.1, read on the forward strand.
GAACAGGAAGATGGTATAAACCCAATAACGGGAAAGCATTTTTCCGAGTATATGGATATAGATTCCTGGGCATCTAAATATGTAATGGAAGAAGTATTTCATGATCCGGATGCGGCAATAGCAAGTATGTTTTTTTATAAAGATTGTGATGGAAAAGATCCATTAATTTACTGCGGGCCAATGTGGGATTATGATCGTGCGTTAGGAAGCTATGGGTTAAATAATTATATAGTGGATGACGCTAAAAAGGCAGGGGGTTATGGTATTTATGTGGATCTGATGATGAAGCATAAAGAAGTTTCATCTTTGGTTTATAAAAAATTTAAGGAAGAAATGGTACCTTATGTCAATTACAAAGCAAAAAGTGATATATATGAACTAAGCCTGAAACTGGATGCCTCCGCAGAAATGGATGATATCAGATGGCCTGGAGTTCATGGTTATTATAAAGAGAGAATTGCAAGTACGGAATATCTTTCTTGTTTTTTAGAAGAGAAAGTTCGTTACTTGGAAGATGTATGGCTTGGAAAAGATGATTATTGCACAGTTGATTTTTTAGATTATTACGGAAATATATATGCATCATATAAAGTAAAATATGGCGAACGACTTCAGGAGACACCAATAATATCTTCTTATGAAGCAATATTTGCAGGATGGTATATAAGAGGAGAGGATATACCATATATTTCCGGGCTGCCGGTTTTGTCGGATGTTACATATGAATCTCGCTGGATTGGGATGGATATTTTAATACAAAATGGGCTTGGAGCTTCAGAAACAGAATTGTATCAGGTAGATCCTGAGATATTGGAAAATATGGCAGATATGCTGCGAAAAACACAGGAGCAGGCAGAAAGCAATCGGGGAGACAATTGAAGATGAACACATCAAAATATCGCCATGAATTGAAATTTCTTTGCAGTGAAATAAGTCTGCGAATGATTGAGAAGCGCCTTAAATATTTATGCCCTTTGGATAAGAATGTTGGTGAGGATGGAAAGTATATTGTTAGAAGTTTGTATTTTGATACTTATAATGATCGCTATTTTTATGAAAATGAAGCAGGAGTTGATGGCAGGAATAAGTATCGCATCAGGTTGTACAACGGCAATAAAAATGCTGTTTTTCTGGAAGCAAAAGAGTCTTTGCACGGACTGAAAAGGAAGGAAACATGCTGTATAACTACGGAGCAGGGGAATCAATTAATGAAAAGGCTGCCGGTAACAAATGTAAGGGAAGATCAAAAACTTTTAAAAAGATTTCTAATGGAAAAAAGTATGGATCTGTTAGAGCCAAAAGTAATTGTAGAATATAGCAGGACTCCCTATATTTTTAAGACAGGAAATGTTAGGATTACCTTTGACAGATTTATCAGGTCTTCGTTTAAAGTATTAGAATTTTTGTCACCCAATATATCAGGTAGAAATATTTTAAAGGAAGGAATGCATGTGCTCGAAGTAAAGTATGATGAAGGTATACCAGGAGCAGTAAAAGATATGATAATAGCTGAAGAACAATTACAACAGATTAGTTTTTCCAAATATTCACTTTGCCGAAAAATTAAATAGTAGATTACTATGGAGGATGTATCATGGGTATTCAGGATGTAATGAAAAAATCATTTTTAGAAGGTTTCCAAAACACGGAAATATCAGTTAAAACACTTGTATTTTTGCTGATAGCTGCAGGGCTTTTAGGAATTTATATTTTTTTTGTCTATCGAATTGTAACCAGTAATACATTTTACTCAAAAAGTTTTAATGTATCATTGATTTTGATGTGTGTTATAACAACATCTATAATTATAACAATACAAAGTAGTGTTGTGGTATCATTGGGAATGGTGGGAGCGCTTTCTATTGTGAGATTTAGAACGGCAGTGAAAGATCCGCTAGATTTGATATTTATGTTTTGGAGCATCAGCGTAGGAATAATATGTGGTGCCGGAATGTTGGGGTTAGCGATAATATTATGTGTTGGATCTACAATACTGGTACTTATATTTTATTATTTTCCGGAGACAAGGCCATCGATGATTTTGGCTGTCAGTGCGGCAGATAATGATTGTGCCGAAGAAATTTATACAATTATTAAAAAATATGATAAACATTATATTGTTAAATCTCGAAATCTTTCAAAAGATTGTGTGGAGTTTTTGTTGGAAATACGATTGAAAGATCGTGAAGAATTGTTAAGAGATCTTAGTCAGGTAAAGGCGATTATTAGTGTTTCATTGATATCTAATAAGGGAGAAGTGATTTAATATCATTGTGTGACGTGGATTTCTGCTTGAAATAGTTTTCTATTTTTTATAAATATTAAACTTTTATGAAGCGGAGTTTAATATTTATGGTATATGGTTGAAGTTGTTTCCTTAAAAAGTTAGTATGTATTTGGCTGATATTTCCACAGTTTGAAAATTTGATTTCTTATTATGCATGTTATGAGAGGAAATAATATATGAAAAAAATTAAAAGAAAAGTTGGTTTGATAGTTTTAACTATTATTTTTTCAGGTTCGGTAATACTCAACATCTTTCTTTGGAGGCTGGCTGTGCCTTCGGAAAATATCTGGAATATTCATTTCCCGGATGCCAATTCAAGGGAAACTTACGATACGATACACCATGTCAGAGAAGCACAGAAGGTGAGCACGGGTAATGGTGTAAAGGTGGGTATTCTGGACTGGGGATTTGGGTTTGAGGAGCATGAAGGGTTGTATGCGGGAGGCAAAGACTTTACTACATACGGATATCATGAGGACAATTTTAAGCACACCAGTGAGCACGGTTTCTGGATGGCACAGACGCTGAAAGAGATTGCGCCGGATGCGGAAGTTTATGCGCTGGGGACTTATGTGCCGGATGATGAGGATGCATGGGTGGATGCGATGATCGAGGCAGTTCACTGGTCAATGGAGCAGGGGATGGATATTCTGACCTTGTCTCATCAGGCAATTTCCGGAGAAAACAGGGAGCGGTTTGATGCGGAGATTGATAAAGCGGTGGAACAGGGGATTGTAACGACGTTTATCCATTATGATAATCCGAACAATATCCTTCCCTGGGGAATCTGGGAGAACGGAGGAGAGGGGTATTATAACCGGAAGGCGGATATCAATATTTTTCAATATGATTATAATACGTTATTCGTTGACAATTATAAAACGGCTTTAAAAAACCCGGATTTTGATAAGGATTATAAAGAAGAGCTCTGTATGTCCATTTCCTCCATGTCCGTAGTGACAGCCGGGTTTGTGGCCATTTTGAAAGAAGTGGACGATACGCTGACACCTGCCCAATACGGGGAGATACTGGTGGAGACAAGCCGCCCCGTGGAATATGAAGGAGAGAGGGCGGAACATGTGGCGGATATCGGTGAGGCGGTGCGGTATCTGGCACATGGGAAATAGCAAAAATGTTTTGGCGTATAGCTGTTATCAAATAAAAAGATAGCAGCTGTTTTTTTGTTATAAGGGAGTTTACAAAACCTGTTGCTTATCAGCAAAATACATTCTTGACAATAAGACTACATAATGTTATCATAATAAAAGACTACAACTTGTTGTTATAAAATATGGCAGGAGACGGAAGGAGGAAATTATGGTACAACAGATATCCAATTCCGAACTGGAACTGATGAAGATTATCTGGGCAAGGGGCGGAAACGCGCTCTATGCGGATATTATGGAGGAACTGGTAAAAACGGGACGTATCTGGCAGAAAAATACGATTATAACGCTGTTGTCAAGGCTTGCGGAAAAGGGATTTCTAAAAGTTGGTAAAATCGGTCATCGAAACGAGTATACCGCCGTGATATCCGAGGAGGACTATCAGACGACACAGACACAGATGCTTCTCAACAAACTTTATGAAGGAAGCGCAAAAGGGCTTGTATCTGCACTGATCCAAAGGGAAATGCTTTCTGCAGAGGATTATGAAGAACTGAGGCAGTTCTGGGCAAAGGAGAAAAAAGGAAAAAATGAATGAATTGATCAAAGTGGTTATCTCGCTGTCACTTTCCGGTTCGCTGCTTATTCTTGTTTTGCTTCTGGGTAAGCCTTTTCTCAGGGACAGAATCAGTAAACGGTGGCAGTATTATATCTGGTTGGTTGTTATCGCCCGTCTGCTTTTGCCTTTTTCACCGGAAAAGAATCTGATGGGGGTTTTGTTCGAGCAGGCGGCACGGACAGGATTGTCCGCAGAACCGGCATCGGGAGAAAAGGAAACATATAGAAATATAGAAAATATAGCTTCTGAAACAGGCGGCAACATAGCTTCCGGAGATGACGACGGCATGGATGTATATGAAAAGGAAAGCGTACTTTCGGATGAGACCGGTTTATCTCCTGAGCAATCGGAAAAAACAGCTTGCCTATCCGGGGCGGTGACAGGTCTGTCTTATCATATCGGAGATTATATCGGGATGATCTGGATAAGTATGGCAATGATCCTGCTGATATGGAAGATCGCGGGGTATCAAAATTTTGTCAGAAGTATCAAAGCGGGCAGTGAGGAAGTTTCCGATATAGAGCTTTTGAATATCCTGGCGGCGGCACAGGAACAGATGGGAGTAAAAAGGCAGGTGGAACTGCATACAAGCGTGTTGGTTTCAACACCGCTTCTGCTGGGCTTTTTTCATCCCTGTATTGTACTGCCGGATGCCGATCTGTCGGGAGAGGATCTCAGGTATGCGGCGCTTCATGAACTGGTACATTACAGGCGGCGTGATATTCTGTATAAGTGGCTGATGCAGATTACAATCTGTCTGCATTGGTTTAATCCGCTGGTCCGGCTGATGGGGAAGGAAATGAGCCGCGCCTGTGAGCTTGCCTGTGACGAGGCGGTAATCGGGAAACTGGATAAGGCGGAGCGGATTGCCTACGGAGATACGCTGCTTCGCACGATAGAAAACAGTGGACAAAAGGGCGGTGGAAATCCACTTGCCGCTTTGACGCTCAGCGAGGGAGGAGAACTGATGAAAGAGAGATTGCGGGCAATACTGGATTTTAAAGTGAAATCGAAAAGGATTATGGTGTTATCTGTTATGCTGGCGGCATTTTTGATGCTGGGAGCGGTAATGACAGGGGTGGCAGCCCCTGCGGAAGGCTCAAAGGCGAAAGCATCCGGTGATGTTTTCGGTGCAGGAGGTGATCGGACGGCGCTGTCTGAGATGGACGATAATCAGGCTTCTGCACTTTGGGCAGACAGTATGAAGGAGGCTTCTAAGGCAGAAGAATATTATGAAAACGGAAATCTTTCGGGATTTGGCAGAGCATTTTCCGTGATGGATCAGACATCTCAGGAGGCATGGCTTGAGATAATTTACAATGACAGAGAAATTGCGTTTTTTTCGGTTTCCTTGCAGGGACTTGAAGCGGAAAGCCCTTTGGTTGACAGATTTGCGCAGAAAGCGTATAAAGACGGAGAAATTGCTTTTTTCTCTGTTCTGGCAGGGTATATGGATAAAGATGCCTTGGAGGGCTGGCTGAATAAGGCGGCCGGAGAAAAGGAGTTTGGTTTTGAGTCGGTGCTGCTTACCGCGCTGGATCGGGATTGGGAGAAAGAGGCATTGGAAGAGGAACTTGACAGACGGCTGAATGAAGAGTATGAAAGTTTCGGTATCACAAGAAACGGCAAGCTGCGGTACTATCAGGGACAGCTTATCAATATTTTCCTTGATATGCAGCAGAACAGGTCCTTTTATACACTAGATATGAATCCTGACGGGACAGTAAATATAAAAGTTCTGCGGGGAGAAGACGATAAGATATATCAGGTAGTATATATGACGGATGCGGAAGCGGAGGAGTTGTTGGGAGAGAGATAAACAGGAACGTCACGGATCGGTAAATCAGTGTGTATGCTGCAAATATGCAGAGAAAGCCGGCGGCTTTCTGTACGTAAAAGAGTATCATTTCGTGAGATAAAAATAGTTTACATTGTAGACAGATTATGATATGCTGTTTACAGTGTAAACTATTTTTGTTTACGGATCTGCAACAATAAGATAAAGAGAGCTACAGTCAAAGAAAGGGAGAGGATCATGCAACAGACTATATTAACGCCGGCAGAATGGAATATCATGGAAAGCCTCTGGAAAAAGGCGCCGAAGGTCGGCAGCGAGATTGTGGGTGATTTAAGAGAGGCGGCCGGTTACAGCAGGAGCACTACGCTGACGATGCTGACGCGGATGACAAAAAAGGGTTATCTGGAATGTTCGGAGGATGAAAAGGGTATAAAAACCTACACTCCGCTGATCGACAGGCGGGAAGCGGTGCGGCAGGAGACGGATCATTTTCTGAACCGGGTTTACCATGGGAGCCTTTCTCTGCTGATCAGCACGTTTACGGAAAAACAGAAGCTCTCAAAAGAAGAGATTGATGATCTGTATGAGATTCTGAGAAAGGCGGAGGAAGAATACCATGATTAACTGGATTATTACATCATCCATGCTGATTGTTGTAATACTGGCTGTCAGAAAATTTTTCGGGGACAGGCTGACGCCCGGCGCCCGGTACGGGCTTTGGTTTCTTGTACTGTTACGCCTTCTGATCCCGGTCAGTTTTTTTCAAAGCAGCTACAGCGTGGCAGAACTGACGGAACAGGCGGGTACCATACTGAGACAGAGGTTTTCGCAGGAGCCGGAGCAATATGTGCTTACGGATACGGAATATATGACAGATGGACCTGCTATTGTGGGTTCCGATGAAAAAATATATCCGGAAAGCTATGGGGAGACAGAAGAACATATATATGTTCCGGCAGAAAGTCCCCTTAACCTTTTTTCCGGGGAAGGCGCCGTTTTTTATGTGATCTGGCTGACAGGAATGGGGGGAGTCGGCGTTTTCTTTCTGATGATAAATCTGTTTCTCAGAGTACGTATATATGGTGACAGAGAAGAGATCGATGAGGAGGAACTGGAAAAGCGGGGACTGCGTTCGGAAGTTTCGGTGTATGTTACAGGATTTGTGGAAACGCCCTGTATTGCAGGGCTGAGGGGAGCGGCCGTTTATCTCCCGGTATCTCTGTGGGAGGAATTATCGCAAGAGGGAGAGGACCAGGAGAAGAGGGAAAAAGAACTGGGAGCCGTGATCTGCCATGAAAATATTCACTATCGGCATGGGGATCAGCTCTGGAGCCTGTTAAGGCTGTTTTGTCTGGTGCTGCACTGGTATAATCCCCTTGTCTGGGCGGCGGCTCTTATCAGTAAACAGGATGGGGAACTTTTCTGTGACGCGGCTGTGGTCAGGGAGATCGGAGAAAAGAACCGTTTTGAGTATGGGCGTCTGCTCCTTCGGATTACGGCGCAGGAGGAACAAAATGCGGGAAGGCTGTCCGGAATTGTCGGATATGCAGGGCTCTGTAATACGGAAATGGCGGATACGAAAAAGCATATGGAGCAGCGGATCAATATGCTTGCAAAAAGGCCGAAAAAAAATACCGCGGCGGTTTGGTTTGTCCTGTTAGCCGCTCTGGCAGTGTGGGCATGGCTGTTTACTGGGGGAAGGGATGTGGCGGAAAGAGAAGTGGATGAAAAATTTGTACCGGAAGGTGGAGACGCCCGAAGTGATCTGTCCGGAGAAGCGGCAGCAGGAGCCCTGTTCACGGATGGTACGTCAGCGGGATATGATATGGCGGATGAGAATGCGGAGGGAAGACTGATTTTCGGCGATGAGGCGGCAGAAGGCGTTTTTTTTCCGGGGAGGGAAGAGACGGAGGAAGTCAGAAAGAGAGCCCTGCAGGGGATGAGCGAGGAAGAGATTGACGCGCTGACCGTTTACGTAAAAGATTATCATAACTGGCTGGAATACAAGCTATTGTATGAAAACTGGGAGAGCAGGCTTTTGGATAAAGAGAATGCGGTCTGGAATTTTATCGATGAGAGCGGCACGGTACTGGCGGGATGGAGATTGGAAGATGATCCGGCGGACTATCTGGAACTGGGAGAAGAAGGACGGGAGGAGCTGATGCGGAAATACCCGGAGTTCGGACAGATATCGCTGGAGGAATTGAGGAAAAAATACGGGGAGCCTTATTATGAGGAAAACCGTTATGGAGCGGAAATGGTGACAGAGCGTATCAGGGAGCTTACCGCCTCTGCGGAGAATGAAGTTTTTCAGACAGATGTGGAGGAACTCTGCGGCGCGCTGCAGCAGGCTAAGGATACCCATAAAGTGGTTTATGTGACACAGGCACATGAAATACTGCATGATATGGAATATTTTCTGCTGCGCTATTCTCCGCGGGATGTATCACCCTACACCACAGATAAAACGCTCTCCGGCAGGTATTATGGCGCGCTGGAAGTGTGGAAGGCATGGCAGGAGGGAAGGCTCTGAGTTTACCGTCCTTTGCTTTTGGGCGGTTGCTTCTAAATCGGTATGCCCTGTCATATCCTGTTAAAAAGGACAAAGAGTACGGGGCAGGAAAGAAATGGCAGGATGGTCAAAGGGAATAGAGGATACATTATCGGGAAAGCAGGCGGCAAAAAAGGAGAGAGGAGCTCTGTCTGTGGAACAGAAGCTGGAACTGTCCCATATGCTGCGGCAGGAGCAGGACTATAACAGGATGCAGATGGACCAGAGGGAGATGCTGGTCTACGGAGCAAAGAAAAAGAATCGGACGGAAAGAACATATAAAAATGCCGGGGCAGGAAGCGGCTACGGCAGAACATCCATGCTGCAGGCGGCAGAGGCGCAGGAAGCGGAAGCGGAGATAGCATGGGAGAAGATGCGGAAGCGAAACCGGATATCCTTTGTGGTACGCGGTTTTGTTTCCGTACTTCTTTTTGTGATCGTGCTGCTGATGCGGTTCGCAGGGCTTAAGATCGGCAGCGTGGATTATCAGAATCTGGTCAGTTCCCTGCGGAGCGAGGAGTTTGTAAACGGAATCGATCTGGAAGAACTGCTTCCGGACATGGAAGCCGGGGGTGAAGATCAAATGTGATGCTGCCGGCTGTTAAATGAACAGAACAACCTGTGATAAATTGACATATTATTTTATGTATGCTGAGATTGAATTACCGCACATAACTTGTTATACTATAAAATAAGTTGTAAATCAGGCAGGGGGTTGCGGATATGGCAAGAACGGTGGGGATCGGCATTCGGAGTTTTGGGAAAATAATGGCAGCGGCATAAATAATAACAGGAAAAACGAAAGGGAAACAATGAGCAGTTTAGCTTTGGATGATGAAATATTGATGCAGGTGGAAAAACCCGCAAGATATATCGGGAAAGAAATAAACAGTGTGGTAAAGAGGCCTGAGAGCGTGGATATCCGTATGGCGATGTGCTTTCCGGATGTGTATGAGATCGGGATGTCCCATCTGGGAATACAGATCTTATATGATATGTTCAACAGTTATGAGGATGTCTGGTGCGAGCGGGTGTACTCGCCCTGGCCGGATCTGGATAGGATCATGCGGGAGAGAGAAATTCCGTTATTTGGGCTGGAGAGCCAGGAGCCTGTGAAGTATCTGGATTTTCTCGGGATCACATTACAGTATGAAATGTGCTATACCAATATTCTGCAGGTGCTGGATCTCTCGCAGATTCCTCTGCTTGCAAAGGACAGGACAGAGGATGATCCGATCGTGATGGGGGGCGGTCCCTGCTCCTATAATCCGGAACCCATCGCCGACTTTTTTGACTTCTTTTATATTGGAGAGGGAGAGACAAGATACCGGGAGATTCTGGATATTTATAAGGACAATAAGGTTACGGGAGGGAGCCGTGCGGATTTTCTGCGCAGGATCTGTTCCCTGCAGGGAATCTATGTGCCGAGATTTTATGATGTGTCATACTGTGAGGATGGCCGGATTGCGTCGATGGAGCCGAATATTCCCGAAGCGCCGAAGCGGATTACCAAAAATATAGTGACGGATTTTGACGGGGTGCCGTATCCGGTGAAACCGGTAGTTCCCTTTATCAAGTGCGCCCAGGACAGAGTGGTGCTGGAGATCCAGCGGGGCTGCATCCGGGGCTGTCGGTTTTGTCAGGCGGGACAGCTTTACCGGCCGGTCCGGGAAAAAAATGTGGACAGGCTGAAAGGCTATGCCGTGGAGATGCTGAAAAATACGGGTTATGATGAGATTACGCTGAGTTCCTTAAGTTCCAGCGATTATTCGGAACTGAAAGAGCTGGTGGATTTTCTGATGGAAGAGAGCGGCGAGAAAAAAGTCAATATTTCCCTGCCCAGCCTGCGGATTGATTCTTTTTCGCTGGATGTGATGAGCAAGGTGCAGGATGTGAAAAAAAGTTCCCTGACGTTTGCGCCGGAGGCGGGCTCTCAGCGGCTTCGGAATGTGATCAACAAGGGACTTACCGAGGAGGATATCCTGCGGGGGGCTCAGCTTGCTTTTGAAGGCGGCTGGACAAGGGTTAAACTGTATTTTATGCTGGGGCTGCCCACGGAGACAAAGGAGGATGTATGGGGCATCGGAGATCTGGCAAACAAGATCGCCTCGGTGTTTTTTGATACGGTGCCGAAGGAGAAGCGGCGGGAGCCGGTACAGATCGTGGCAAGCACGTCCTTCTTTATCCCGAAACCCTTTACCCCTTTCCAGTGGGCGCCGATGTGCAGCGCGGAGGAATTTCTGGACAAGGCGTATGAGACAAGACAGGGCATCTCTTCCCAGCTCAACCAGAAGCGGATCAAATACAACTGGCATGAAGCGGATGTCAGCGTGATGGAAGGGGTGTTTGCCAGAGGAGACCGCAGAGTTGCGCAGGTTATTTTGAAAGCCTACGAAAAGGGCTGTATGTTCGATGCCTGGAGCGAATATTACAAGAATGAGTTGTGGATAGAAGCTTTCAGGGACTGCGGCGTTTCCATTGATTTTTATAATACAAGGAGCAGGGAAAAAGACGAGATTTTTCCCTGGGATATTCTGGACTGCGGCGTTTCGAGAGAACATTTATGGCGGGAGTGGGAGAAGGCCCAAAGGGAGGTTGTCTCGCCGAACTGCCGGAAGGCGTGCAGCGGCTGCGGTGCGGCGAAGTACGGCTGCGGCGTCTGTGTGAGAGAGTCGGAAGATATGGCGATATAACAGGGAAGATAAGGCGGTAAATGGCAGCGGAATTAGCCTGTGCAGGTTATGGCGGTGCGGTATAGGGACAAAATAGCTGTCAATGTATAAAATTATGAGGATAAACGGAATGAGTGAACGGATCAAAGTACGGATCAAATTTTCCAAGCACGGAGCCCTGAAATTTATCGGGCATCTTGATATCATGAGGTATTTTCAGAAAGCTTTCCGCCGGTCGGGAATCGATATAGCCTATACGGAAGGGTTTTCACCCCATCCGGTCATGTCTTTTGCGGCGCCTTTGGGGGTGGGGCTTGAGAGTGACGGGGAGTATCTGGATGTGGAACTCAACACGCCGGAGAACATGGAAGAGGTGAAATATAAGCTGAACGAACAGATGGCGGAAGGAATGGAAGTGCTCTCGGCGGTGGTGCTGCCGGAAAAATCAAAGAGCGCGATGGCATCCGTAGCGGCGGCGGGCTACTATATTACGTTTCGGAATGAATTTACGCCGCCGGAAGGCTGGCAGGAGGCGGTTGAAAGGTTTCTCGCAAAAGAAAAAATAATGGTGGAAAAGCAGACAAAAAAGAGTATGATGGAAATAGATTTAAAGCCTGCGATCTATGATTTCCGTCTCTCCTCCTATCAGGAGAAGGATTGCCTGTATCTGATGGTGAATGCTTCAAGCGCCGGAAATGTGAAGCCGGCCATGGTGGTGGAAGCACTGTTTCGGGAACAGGAACTGCCCTTTGATCCGGCATGGCTGATGGTCACAAGGGAGGATACCTACTTAAATCGCGGGACGGAGAGCGAACCCGAGTTTGTACCGATGGATGGGCAGGGGAAATAAATATTTTATGAAGATACACGTGGTACCGGAATAGGAGATAAATCAATGAGTGATCATGTCAAAATTACCGAAATGAAATGTCCCGGCTGCGGAAGCGCTCTTAGGATGCCGCCGGGAGGGGCAAGATTCGTGCGGTGCGAGTACTGCGGCGGAGAATATGCCGTGGACTGGAATCAGGGATATATGGCGCCGCGTCAGGCGCCAAACTGGCGGCCTGTCGTTCCGCCTCCCAGACCAAAACAGGAGGAGTCCCCGGGAAAGTATGTCGCGATCGGCATCATCTGTTTTCTGGTGTGCTCCCTGGGCGCGTTTTTTCTGCTCAATACCCGGAGCGGGAAAGAATCAACAGAAGTGGACGAGCAGATTGTTGTTCCGGAGATCGGAGAGGAATACGAAGATACATATACCAAAAGGAAGGACGAGCAGATGGCGGAAAATGTTGAGCTGACCGGGATGCTCGGTGAGATGGTAAAGTCAGCTTTCGGCAAAGATGCGGAAAATGTATCGACGCAGGAACTTTCGCAGATCAAATGGATCGCCGATGATTATGATTTTGACTATTCCTACATCGGCTATAGTTTTGAAGATCCCATAGAGAATCCGGATGCGGAACTTATATGGCTCTCCTTTTCGGATGATCTGGATTTGAAAAGAGGATATGAAGGGCTTTGTGCCTTTAAGGGACTGAAAAAACTGGACAGTAATCAAAATCTGCATCAGTGCGATTTAAAGGGATTAAAGCTGGAGAGTCTCAGTGCTTCTTTTGAGACGCTGGAAGAGGCGGCAGCGGCGGTGGATGATCCCGGTCTGATCAGGGAACTTGGCATAAAGCGCAGTGTGGATAGCCTTGAGGGGCTGGAACTGTTTCCGAACGTGGAAAAGCTTTCTGTGGATGCGGGCAGTTTAAGTGATGTGGACGCGGTGATCCGGATGCGGCACCTGAAGTCCCTTACGCTGGAGGATGCGGACCTGCTCAGCGATTTTTCCATATTCGGCGCGGTAGCAGGTCTGGAAGAGCTTATAATCGAGTCGGAAAACCTGAGATCCCTTGATTTTCTGAAAAAGATGCCGCAGCTTAAGAGCTTCGGGATTTCGGATGGGACGCTTCTGAGCCTGGACGGATTGGAGGCGCTTGTAAATCTGGAAAAACTTTCTGTGACGGACTGTGATGACCTGAAAGAAATGAGTGCCGTGGAAGGAATGACAGGGCTTAAGGTGCTGACGATGGAGAACGGATACGAATGTGAGGAGCCGTCCCTCGGCGCATTGACAAAGCTTACGGAACTGACACTGAGAAACTTCCATTCCTGCGGCTTTATACAAAACATGACGGAACTTACACAGCTTAAGCTGGAAGGCTGCGATATGCCGGAAAATATCGATCTGTCGGGGTTGACGCAGTTGAAAAAACTGACCTGTACGACTTCCTATACCGACAGATCCCTGAAGTTTATCGGCAGTATTTCATCTCTGGAATCCATAAACCTGCGGGGGATGATAACCTATGAAGATATTTCGGGCATCTTCGCGCTGCCGGCGGTCAGAGAGATTGATATCAGCGGGATAGAATGTGAGATTGATTTTGACAAAGTGGGGGAAAATACGTCGCTGGAAACATTAAAGATGTCCGGGGTGATGCTTTATGAAAATGTGAGCGTCTCCGGCGGTGGCGGCATTGTATATGTGGATTGGGACGAAGTATTTTTAGCGGACCATCTTGACTTTTTCAGATCTTTTCCGAATCTGAAAAAGCTGGATATAGCGGAGAATGAGATAACGGACCTTGGGTTTGCGGAATCGCTGGTAAAACTGGAGGAAATTGATTTTTCTGACAACTATGTGACGGAAATGCGCCCTCTGGCGGCAAGTTCGGCTCTGAAACTGGTAAACTGTACGGGGAACCCCATCGGTAATCTGCAGGTACTGGGGGAGGATGTTGTTATTATCGCCGGATAGGCATAACGTGAAAGGAGAAAACGGATATGAAAATGGAAATGACAAGAGGGATGCAAAAATCGATTGCAAAGCACGGGAGCGTGCTGAAGGCCTTCAGGGCCCAGGGAGGAGGCGGCGCCGGGCTGATGGCAGGCGGTATCGTACTGCTGGTCTTTGGCGTTCCGCTCGGTCTGTTATGTCTGCTTACGCTTGGAAGCAGTGGACTTTTGGTCGGAGCGGTCTTTATGGCGCCGGGACTTTTACTTATACTGTGGGGAGGGGCGCTGAGGAAAAAGAGGCTTGCCAATTATCTTGAATTTTACGGGAAAGACACCGGTTACAGTGAAGAGGAACTGCGGCAGGCGGACAGGGAACTGATGAGCCCCGATGCGGTGAAGATCGGCGGAAAGATGGATAACAGCGGCGGAAAAACCGGCATTATATTTATGATAACGGAGCATTATTTCCTTTCCATCTGGCCTGTGTACGGTGCCCATTTAAGAAAGCTGGATGATATTGTTGCGGCGTTCCATTCCGCACAGATTCCCGGAATCGGCGGTTACCGTCAGAACCTGTTTGTGATATCAAGGCAGGAGATCGGGAAGAAGGGTGTGGAGAATCCTTTTACCAAAAAAGAATACGAGGGATTTGAGTGCGGTATGATGTCGGAACAGAGACATTGCCAGCAGACCTGCGCGGAAGCGATTGAAGAGATGATCAGGAGAGCGCCGCATATTATTACAAACCAGAATATCGCGGTAGACGGCGTGACATATAATCTGCTCAGTATGAACAACTGGCAGGAGGACTGGAGACGGATTCTGGGAGAATAACGTTTGGGGAATGAGGAACCGGAAAGAAATATGAGCAGATACATACAGGGGGCGTTTCGTCCGGATCAGGAGCATGAGCTCTATCAAAAGGAGAAAAAGGCAGGGAAAATACTGCTGCTTCGGAATCATGGTATTTTATATGCTTTTGTCATACGGGATAACCGGATTTATAAAGCGGCAAGAGAGGAAAAGGAAACCTTTCCGATCGGAGAGATTGTGATCGGAAAGGTTGCGAGTGTGGCAAAGCAGTTTCAGGGCGTTTTTTTCTCATTGAAGCCGCACGGAGATAAGGGGCAGTCAGGATTTTTGCAGATGAAAGAATGCGAGGGCCTGAAGCCTTTAAACCGGAAGGCGGACGGGCGCATCCTGTGCGGCGATGAACTGCCGGTGCAGGTTATAAAGCAGGCGAAGGGCACAAAGCCCATGCAGCTCACGGCGAAATATTTCCTGAACGGACAGGCAGTGGTTGTCAAAAAGGGAAGCGGCAGAGTCGTATATTCGACAAAATGCAGCAGGGAGGAAAAAGCCGGTCTGGAGGAAGCTTTTTTGATCTGGCGGGATGGTCTTATCGCAGAGGATGCGGAAAAAAAATCATTTTTTGAGGGATGGGATATTATTTTCAGGACCAATGCGCCGGCGGTTAAGGCGGAGGTGTGGCAGAAAGAGATTATTGACCTGATCAGTCAATTGAATAAAATTGACTCGTTAGGTCAAACCAGGACGGTTTACAGCTCTCTCTATAAGCCGGAGGATTTTTATCTGGAATTGATAAGGGATCAGCCTCTTTCTCTGCTGGAGGAGATCGTGACGGATGAAAAGGATATATTTGAGAGGATCTCGCACCATCCATATATCCGGCATATTCCGGTGCGCCTTTATGAGGATGCGAAGATATCCCTGCGGAGCGTCTATGCACTGGATACCAGATTAAAAGAGCTTCTCTCGCCGAGGGTATCTATGAAATCCGGCGCCTATCTGGTGATCGAGCCGACGGAGGCGCTTGTGGCCGTGGATGTAAACAGCGGAAAGGCGGAGAAAAAGACGGAGCCGGAGGAGTTTTATTTTCAGACGAATCTGGAGGCGGTGAAAGAAGTCTGCTATCAGTTATCCGTCCGGAATCTGAGTGGTATGATCCTGGTGGATTTTATCAATATGAAGGATAAGCAGCATACCGAAATGCTGATAGAGGCGCTGAAAAAAGAAACGGCAAAAGATTCCGTGCCCACCCGGTTTGTTGACCTGACAAAGCTTGGCCTGGCGGAAATCACAAGAAAAAAGACGTCCCGGGGGCTTGGGTATACGCTGCGGGACTGGAATTGGAAAAGAGGGCAGCATGAAATTACAGGAGATTCATAAGGTAAGAGAAGGAAAATATTTAAAAAACTACGAGCTGATCTATGAAAACAGGGCGGGGCATGAAAAAAAGTATGAGATCGTAAGCCATCATGAGATCAGCGATATCTCCGAACTTGGCGCTAAAGTCAGCGGGGTTTCGATCGTGGCGCTTTATCAGGGAAAAATATTGCTTTTGCGGGAGTTCCGAATGGGCGTGGACCGCTTTATCTATAACCTTTGTGCCGGCATGAAAGAGGAGGGGGAGACGATGGAGGACTGCATCAGGCGGGAACTCTATGAGGAGACCGGACTTTCCCTGAAAAAGATCCATCATATTTTAAATCCCGCTTTTGCGGCGGTTTCCATCTGTGATATTCTGAACCAGGTGGCTTTTGTGGAGGCGGAAGGAGAGATCAACGATTCCCATATGTCGGAGAACGAATGGATTCAGGCGGCATTTTATACGAAAGAAGAGGTGGCGCAACTGTTAAGGACAGAGCAGTTCAGTTCCAGAGCGCAGATCGCTTCCTGGGTTTTCTCGATCGGGGGGCTGGATAATCTGTAATAGGGTGTCGTTAAAAAGAGAGGCTCAGGCCTCTTTTTTGGTTAGTATAGTTATCCTTTTTCATTTATTTCCCGTTTTTACAGGTGCATCCTATCGGGTATTATATATGGGGGTGGTTCGCGATGAGAAGTAACAACAGAAAGAGATTCAAAAATCATTGGGTGACAGCGTTTCTTGCGCTGTCGGTGATTCCGCTTTTGCTGGTCAATATTGTTTACTATTATAATACTTCAAAACTCGTGCAGCAGAATGTGGAAAGCATGAAATGTAAACCGCTTAATTGATACAAAGGGAATGAACAGAATATCGGGAAAACCGCTGAAAACAAGGGATTTCGGCACATTGGCTGTTGCTGGAATCCCTTGTTTGCTTTTTGACCGATTTGAAAATGTGCGGCGGTCGTCAAAGGGGGTGTTCACTTTTGAACCCTCCTCAAAGGGCATTTGAACCCCGTGGTCAGAGGAAATGAACCCTCCATGGTCAGTTTGAACCCCGTGGTCAAAAAAGTGAACACCCGTGGTCATTTGAAAAATATTTAACAGCCGCCCAGGCGGCTATCAATAATTGATGCCATAGGAATTTGAGTACGATTTGGCGAAAGTATAGAGAAATGGCTTGAAATCAAAGGATTTTGAGCGTAGAGGGGTTCACCGGAGTAGTTGGTGGGCTCCTCTTTTTTTGGTTTTGGGATAGGGCTGTGAATATAGCGATGGGGAAATTACGGATACAATTTGGCGAAACCTCGGACTTTTGCCAAAAAGTACAGTTTTGCCAAATTGTATAGGGTTTTGCCAAAAGGTATAGGAGTTTCGCTAAATTGTCTGAAAATGCTGTTGGAATTTGGCGATATTGTGGAAATCTTATTTATGGTAGATTTATGCTTTCCATTCCCGAAAAATAGTCATTTCATGCCATCTGATAAAAACCAGGAAGTGCGAAGCAGGACTGGATGAAAATAGTTCTACTCATGATGAAAGACTATATGGGTGCAGGGTTATATAAGCAATCCTTGGATGGCAAGGAATTGTTGGGAATATTTGAAAGGTACTGCTGACTGTCAGTCTGGTACTGATATCTTTCTCATATTCATACTGCCTCATTTGGCAATACCTCCTTTAGTGTCTTGCACCACAACTGCCGGAGCTGCGGAACCCCGTCGCTTTCTTTTTGGATTCTCTGACGCAGGCACTCCACGGCGGTTTTTCCATACTCGTTATATGTGGGTTGGCGTTCTATGCCCAGCATTGTAAAAAACTCCATTCCGGCTGCTTCTCCCGGTGTGGCATGATCGTAGCTGACAGCATGACTTGCCGCGTCAGAAAGAAATTGCCGGGCCTTTTCAAATTCTCCCTTGAAACAATAGAGCTCGGCGATCATTTCAAGAAGAATGCAGTCATATTTATCAAACCATGTCAGAGTTCCTTCCGGCTGGATGCCGCGCAGAACGGTCCGAAGCCACCGGACGCAGTCAATCGCGGCGTCATAATTCTTACGCTGGAAAAACACGTTAGCATAGCCGATCATGATATAGTTGATATCCTCTGCAAAAGTGGAGAACGCCTTACTCAGATATTTTTCTGCACTGTCCGCATCGTGGAGACAGTCGCTCAGCACCATGCCAATCAAAACGTTGTTGATGCCGCAGACATTGTACTTTTTCAAAATCCGCAGTGCCGTGTCCGGGTCATGCAGCAACAAATGTGTTTTTGCCATCTGAGTGCGGATGGAAACCTCACTGATGGCCTCGTCCTGATTCTGTGCAATTAGTGCACAGGCGTGATCCAGTAGTTCAATGGCCCGACGGTTCGCTTCAAGATGGTCCTCATTCTTGCCCAGCTCCAGATATAACAGGGCACTCCGATATACGATATCAAAGTTGTTCGGATAGCTTTTTAATGCTTTTTCTGCCTCTGTGACCGCTTCGTCATATTCCTTTGCTTCTGTTAACGTGGCAATCCTGTCAAGAGCGGATGCAGCGCTTGCATTTCTCCACTCATATCCGAGAAGAACATCGGTAGAGGTGTGGAATAAGTCAGCCATTTCTAAAATCAAATTTATCTCTGGTGTGGACTGATTTGACTCCCACTTATAAACGGCGCTTACACTTACGCCCATTGCCTCTGCAAGCTGCTCCTGCGTCATTTTCCTTTCCTTGCGGAATTTTTTGATATTCTCTGAAAGTTTCACTATCACAATATATTCACCTCGCTTTCTGTGGCTTGATTATACCGCGAAAGTGCGTCTGAGTGAACATACCGGCAGTAAAAATAGTAAAAAAAATTTTCTACTATTAGTGCGGATTTTTCCTTGCAGTAAATTTTCTATGGTATAATTCAGTGGGCACTATTACTTTAGCAGGAACGGTATTCTGCCGAAGTAATAGGAAAGTGGTGTGTGAGGAATATTGACAAAGTATGGAAAATCTGAAATCCTATATGCAGCGCCAGTGGAGCCTTGTAGGAGGAATGGCTGGCACGTTCAGGGAGATGGAATGAAAAAAGGATAAAATCAGCAGGAGAACAGAGATTGGTTTTCCTGCTGATTTTTTGTACAGCAAAGTTACGGGATATATTGCGTCTGCTTCGCAGAAAAAATTATAAGTTAGAACCACATGGCGGTTTCTTCCTTGAATTGTGGCACATTCCCATCTTGATAGGGATCATAATTGCTTGTATTGCATCCGAATTCTTTCAGCGCCCGTATCTTATCATCCTGTGTCCATTCAATGAGTGACATTCCGTCAAATGCTTCTACTTTTCCGTCATTCATTGTGTTTTTGAAATACCACTCCACGATTGTCTGATTTCCTTTATGGAAATATTGTTTTATATCCCATTGCAGAACAGTTCCACGGGTATTCCATTCATCAAACCATAGCTTTATTTTTGCTGCGCCATAATATTCTGGTCCCCAGCTTTCCGTGTAAACAGCGTTTTCGGAGAATATTTTTAATATACCTAAATCATTTTTTTGTAACCACATATCAAACCATAATCTGATGGTTTCCTCTCGTTTATTCATTATAAAACCTCCATATCATATTTTTTATTGTTGCTGGTATTCTTGGTAGGACTTTCCCCATTCGCACAGTTCTCCTAATATCGGTTTCAGTGTAATGCCTATTTCACTCAGCGAATATTCAACCTTCGGTGGGACTTCCGGGAACACATTTCTCAGGACGATTCCCTGTTCTTCCAGTTCCCGGAGCTGCTGTGTCAAAGTCTTGGTCGTGATGTTCCCTAAGAGCCTTTGCAGCTCATTGAAACGTATTGTGCCTTTGGACAGGTGCCAGAGTATTTTCAGTTTCCATTTCCCGCTCAAAATATTCAGCCCCAGCTCTACCGGACACTGTTCATCTATTGCCTGTGCCTTTGCCATATGTATGCCCCTTTCCACGCACAGTTTCAAAAAGGAAACCTTATTTCAAAAAAGTGCGTACTTGATTTTAGCCATCCCTAATGCTAACGTCAATATACCAAAATTGTCAAGGAGGTTCTGAAAATGGTTATAGACAGCCACGAACATATCATGTTCCCTATAAAGACGCAGTTAGAGAAAATGGATGCGGCGGGAGTGGATAAAACGATATTATTCTGTACTGCGCCGCATCCGGAGAAAGCAGGCGCGCTAAACGAGCTTGAAGCGGAAATGACAGCCCTGAATATGATTTTAGCGGGTTCTAACACTAAGGAGGAAAACATCCGCCGCCTGAAAAAGAATATTTCGGAAGTAGTGGAAGCCGTGAAAGAATACCCTGACCGTTTCTTGGGCTTTGGAGCTGTTCCTTTAGGAATGGAACTGGAAGAAACTGAGGAGTGGATTGACACGCAGATCGCATCTAATTCTTTGTATGGGATTGGGGAGTTTACTCCCGGCAGTGGGCAGCAGATCATGCAGTTGGAAACAGTCTTCCAAGCCATGAAGAATACAAGGATTTACCCGGTTTGGGTACATACCTTCCACCCGGTTGCGATGGATGGCATAAGGCTCTTGATGTCCTTATGTGAAAAATATCCCGACGTTCCCGTTATCTTCGGCCACTTGGGCGGTTCAAACTGGATGGAGGTAATCAAATTTGCAAAGGAGCATGATAATGTTTACTTAGACCTTTCTGCGGCATTTGCTTCCATTGCTACTAAAATGGCATTGACGGAACTGCCGGAAAGGTGTCTGTACAGTTCAGATGCCCCTTATGGAGAACCATATCTGTACAGGCAGCTTATTGAATTTGTAAGTCCGGATAAAAGGATTGCGGAAATGGCGTTAGGGGAAAATATATCCCGGTTACTGGGATTAAACGAAAGATAAAGCTAACCGCCGCTATGGGAAATCGCCCCATATGCGGCGGTCTGTCATTTCCCCTGCACTGGATTATCTGCTTGGCAGTTGGGGAGGTTAGAGGTAATATGCAGATGGCATTATCGGACGAAAGGCGAAAAACTTTAGAGCTGATTTTCATGTTTTTATGAAAGACAAAAAGATTTCGTTCCCTTTCAAATAGGGTTTCGTTCCCTCCCGGCGAAATACGCAAAATATCTGCCGATATAAAAAGTAAAAAGAACTGCCCGTGGGGAAGCTAAAGCCCAAGGGAAATGAATTGCAGGTGAGAAACATGAACATAGCTGTATGTGATGACGAGCAAGCCATCCGTGAACAGATAAATGAACTGATCGTAAAAGAAAAACCGGGCGTATGCCCGGAACTGTATGAGACAGGGGACGGGCTGCTTGCCGCCGGGAAGCAGTTTGGCATTGTTTTCCTTGACATACAGATGGAGGGGACAGACGGGATTGAAACAGCGAGGAAGCTCCGGGAAAGGGATGAAGATACCATACTGATCTTCATAACGGGCATCCGGGAGTATGTTTTTGAGGCGTTTGACGTGGCGGCGTTCCACTATCTGCTAAAGCCGGTTGAGGAAGATAAATTCCGGGAGGTGTTCCGGCGGGCGGAAAGGGAACTGGAAAAGAGGAAAAAACAGCAGCGGGAGACGGTATTCGTCAAGACGAGGAACCGGAGCTTCACGCTGGAAAAGGACAGCATCCTCTATGTTGAGAGCAGGGGCAAGAAGGTGGAAATCCATACCCAGGGGGAGACCATAGAGGCATACGCCTCCATGAACGAGATGGAAGCACAGCTTGGGGAAGGGTTTTACCGCTGCCACAGGGGGTATCTGGTAAACATGGCGTATGTGGCGGAATACGATAATGAGAGCATTGTCCTGAATAATTGGGAGTATGTCTATCTGGCAAAGGAAAAGTACGGGGAGTTTGTAAAAGCTTATATGCGGTATCTGAGAAACGGGGTGAATGCGGATGGCTGAATATATCATGAGGATGCTCAGCATCCTGCTGTATCTGTTTGAGGGGTACTGCATACAGTTCTTTTTTGGCAGGTTTGCGGAGCCTAAGATGCGCAGGCTGAGGAATGCGCAGTGGACGGCAGGGATTGTGTGGATTTTGATAAGGATTGTCAGTGGAGCTTTATTTCGTGAAACAGACAGCGTGACGCTGGTTGCAGGACTGATTTTTAACACTGTTGTTTTATTTATTTTCTGTGTGGGGTGGTATAAAGGAAATATTTTGTTGAAAATTTTTCTGACCATCCAGTTTATCTCCCTGCGTGAGCTGGCAGTTTGGGCGGGGTATAGCTTCCTCTATATCGGGAACAGCCTGATGGATTTTCTGATACAACACGGGGCAGGTGGCAGTTTGGCATCGGCTGGTTATTTACCTGTGGCAGCAGGCGTACTGGCCTGCATTTCCGTGGCATTTGTGGAAGCCATAGAGTGTGTCCTGCTTTTTGTTTTCATAAAGAAAATCGTAAAGAGTTATCATTGCAGGGAAAAAGGGCGGATGGATAAGGAAGTGGTGTTATATCTGCTCCCGGCTGTGGCAGGGGTTCTGGTCGCGGTGCTGGTACGCCTGCTGATGATCGCAGTTACGGATGGTGTCCCTGTGCTGCTGTATGACAGGCATCCGGCATTGTACCTCATCATTCCCATGATAGCGCTTGTGCTGCTTGGGGCGATTGTTTTCAGTTTCCGCATTTATCAGGATATGGCAGCCCTGCAGGAAGAACGGGCGGAAAAGATCATACTGGAAAACCAGATCACGCAGATGCAGAGTTCCATGGTGGAGATGGAACATCTGTATGACGGGATACGCTCGGTCAAGCATGATATGAAAAACCATATGGCAGTCCTGCAGAACCTGATTCGGAAAAGGTACAGCGGGGAAGATGAAGAAATCCGGCAGTATTTTGAGGATATGTGCCAGTCCGTGGAGCAGCTCGACAGCAGGGTGCATACGGGCAATGCGGTCAGTGATGCGGTGGTGGGAAGCAAGTTCCGCTATGCGGCAAAAAAGGTGAAAGGAATCCGGCTGGATGCTAAAGGCTTCATGCTGTCGGATGCCGTTACGATAAAGGCTTATGATATGGGCATCATCCTTAATAACGGACTGGACAATGCGATTGAAGCCTGCATGAGAATGAGGGAGAAACAGCCAGATGCAGAAGCCTATATCACGATCCGGTCTTTCCGGGCAAAGAATATGTTTTTTATAGAAATTGAAAACAGCTTTGATGGTACGGCACTGTTCGATAAGGACAGCGGCCTTCCCATATCAACAAAAGAGGATAAGGAGGTGCATGGGATAGGGTTAAAGAATATCAGAAAATGTGCAGTAAAATATGGCGGCGATCTGGACTGTATTGTGAAAGGCAGCAGGTTCATTCTGTCGGTCATGGTAAAAAATTAACCAGAAGGAAGGAGAAGATTTATTATGAGTATTTTAGGAGTAAACGGGGCTTTGGCGGGTGCATACCAGTACGCCAATAGGACACAGAAAGCAGGAAGAAGCAAAGCGAGTTTCACAGAGCAGTTACAGAAAACGGGTGAAGCGGCGGATACATCAAAGGTGGAAGCCTATCAGAAGTATTTGGAACAGAAGTATGGGCCTATCATGGTTCAGAATGTCGGCAGTGACCAGAGGAGCATGGATGCGTTAGGAACAGGGACATACGGGATGAATAATATCGCAATCGCCCCCAATATTCTGGAGGAGATGGCAAATAACCCGGAAAAGGCAGCCCATTATGAAAAAATCATAGACGATTTTTTTGCTTCACAGCCAATGGTAAAAGCACAGATGGCGGCGGGAGGGTTTGAGATCCAGTCATATGGTGTGGTCATTCATCCGGACGGCACGGCGAATTATTATGTCTGCGGTGATGTGTCTCCCGAAAAGAAAGCAAAGATAGAAGCCCAGATGAAGGCGGAGGACGAGGAGAAAGCAAAACGCAGGCAGCAATACCGGGAACAGAGCGAAAAGGCAGCAGAAAAGCGGAGGACGGAGACAGAGCTTGCATACAGACGGCAGACTATGGCGGAGTTCTTTGCAAACCGTACGGCGAATGCGGGCAGGGTTGCATATGCAGGGACGCCAGAGACTATGAGTTCTGTGATTGCGGCTTATGAAACGGGTGCTTTATCCATGCCGGGCATTTTGAAGTAAAAGTAGATAACCGCTCGGACTTATTACAAGAGAGCAGAGGCAGCCCCGAATGACAGAGGGGTGCGATAAGTGATTTGATCAGGAAGGAGACGATTTATTTTGAGCATATCAGGAGTAAATGGTGCTTTGGCAAATATGTACCAGTATGCAAACAGGACACAGAAAGCAGGAACAAGCGGGGCAAGTTTCACGGAGCAGTTACAGAAAACGGGTGAAGCGGCAGACATGTCAAAGGTGGATGCTTATACGGAATACCTCCGGTCAAAGTATGGCAATGTGAGAATCCAGAGTGTCGGGAAAGACAAACAGAGCCTTGACAGGGCAGGAAAGAGCATGAGCGGCAGTGATGTTGTGATTGCACCGAATATTCTGGAGCAGATGGCAAACGATCCGGAAAAAGCGGCTTATTATGAGGGCAAGATAGATGATTTCTTTAACGCCACACCAAGATTAAAGGCACAATTTGCGGCACAGGGGCTTGATTACCAGCCATGCGGTGTGGTCGTCCATGAGGATGGGAGCGTTACCTATATCGGCGGCTGTGGTGATTCCCCTGAACGCGTGGCAGAAGTGAATGCAATCAATAAAGCAAAACGGGAGAAAGAAGCGGCACAGCGGAAAGCTGGCATGGAGCGCAGTCAGGAAGCGGCAGAGGAACGGAAAGAGCAGTTGGAGATTATCTATAAGCAAAAGACCATGACGGAGTTTCTTTCCATCCGCACAATGGATACAAGCAGAGTTACATATACAGCCACACCGGAGGTCTTGAGTTCTGCAATTACAGCTTATGAGCAGAACATCATGGAGGCATCGGGCATTTTGAAGTAAAGCGGGATATGCCCGGACTTACCATAAGGGGGCATGGGCGGCTCCGAATGACAGATGAGCCGCAATACTAAAAATAAATGGAGGACTTGAAAAATGGGTATTAACGGGATTGGAGTAGCAGGCTACCCGGTGACAGGGTACACGGCGAGAAAGGCAGAAAGAAGTGCGGAATCCGGGGCTGTAGGATTTATGGAAACTGTGACGGAGAAAGCGGAACAGGATAAAAAAGTAGATTATGATGAAAAAGCCTTTGCATCCGTTGGGGCAAATGCACCAGAGGAAGTGAAGCAGGCATGGCTGGAGGCAGCAAAGGCGATTGGTGCGAATGGGCTTGGTATGTCTGGGAACGGTATGCTGACACATTTATCACAGATGATGGTGCAGCGGGCTGAAAACTGGATGAACGGCATCGGCGGGACAAACGATATCCTCGGAAGTACAGTGCAGTCAGCAATCAAGGCAACGGAACAGGCACTTTATGATTTAGACCATCCGCTTTCCCCGGACAGCGTAAAGAGCATTGAGGTACAGAGGCAGCAGGTGAAGGAGAGGGCGTTTTATCAGTTATTTTTAGATAAGCTGGGTGCGCTTGTGTAGTAGCGGTTTAGAAGTAATAAAAAATTGATAATGATGGAGGACTTAAAGAGATGAGCGTAAATGGAATTGGAGCAACAGGATATTCGATGGCAGGATATGGTGTAGGAAAGACACAGAGGAACATGGCAGGAAAGAATTTTACAAATGGAGCGATACAAAGTTCCCGCGCGAATGCTTCAGAAAAGAGTTCATATAATGGGCCTTATCATCTTCGGATGGGCGGAATGGTATCAAGGGCATTGAGCGACGGGGGAAATGTTACAGTCTATGAGGCAGATGGGTATACATCAGAAAATCCGATGGTGAAAGTTGTGACTACATCGGCGGACGGGCAGGAACACGAACAGTTCATTGATCCGAGGACGGTTGATATATCAAAGGCCACAGAGAATGAGATGCTGGCCTTGAATGCGTATCTGGTCAAGGAAGGGAAACTTGACGGGAATGTATATTCATCAAGCGTACTGAGTGGGGCTGATTTGTCGGATGCAGATGTGTCAAGTGTTATGAATTTGAAAAAGAACTTTTTTAGCAATGTGAAAGAAATGATGGAAATGCAGTATAACGCCCACAATTTTGCCGGATATGCACAGTACAAGAAGATTTGGGATGTATACGACCTGTTCATGAGCAGGAAGTAAAGCCCGATGGCTACATATCCTCAATGCCCCACAGAGGATAAGCAGGCATCCCCGGTTTCCGGCAGATTGGCAAATCGGGGAGCAGGAGGCGGCTTGCTGTAGAAAGGACATTTTAGCATGGAGATAACGGGAATTAAGAATATACATCCGGCGGCAGGTAAAGCATCATCCAAGAAAGGCTGGAAGTTGACGGACGCCCTCCGGGAGAAGATAACGGCGCTTGCGAAGGAGGACGCGGCGCAGAATGTCTATATGGGAAATCAGTTCCTCGCCCTGCGGAAAAGCGAGGTTGCCAAAGTAGCGCCGGACAGGGCTGTGCTGATCGGCAGAATGAACCAGGCCATGTCTGGCGATATGGGAAACATGAAGCAGATAGAGGAGGCGGACAGGAGGTGGCTGTGCATCCTGTTTGGAGAGCCCTATGAAGCTGAGTTCCAGTCCGGCGGCGGAGTCCATGTGTATGATGAAAACGGTGACGAAATCCTTACATACACCGCAGGCGTGGGCTGGCATGAGAAGGAGTCGAAGGCAGAGACAGAAGTGCATGGCGTTTTGAAGGCTGCCTACTATGATGCGTACCATGCGGCAAGGCAGGAGATCAATTCCGGCATTGCGGGGATGGAAGTGCAGGGCGGGTTTGATGCGAGGGCATAGGTGGTACATGGATTCCGATGGGGAGCAGGGAAGGCAATAGAGAATGGAGGAGATTTGGAAATGAACATAAACGGAATAGGAGCAGCAGGGTATCTTGCCATGTATGGGATGAGAGGAGCGGAAAGGGGTGTGGCAGAAAAGAGCTTTGCTGACGAGATAAGCAAAGCCGCAGCGAGGCTGGAAACAGAAGAAGTGGATTCCGACAAAGACATAGCAGAGATGCGTCCGATAGGAGAAAATGTTGGTGAAACCTCAGAACTGGAAGATAAGTATTGTTCGCTTTGCGGTTCCATGATCAAAGAGGATGGCAGTTGTCCTATGTGCGGTGTTCCCACATTCATATCCGGCAACGGGCGGTCTGGCAATCAGAAAATTGCACAGGCAGCCAGTTCCCAAGCAGTATCCGGGAACCAGAAAATCAGGATTCGGTAGGGGTAATACATAAGCACCACATGAAGAAAACTAATAATGCACAAAGGATAAAAGGGAATCGGCAGAAAGGCTGGTTCCCTTGTTCCACATCAGTGCGGGGAGGCGGTTGTCAATGGAAAAGATCAGATGCCCGAATCCTAAGTGCGGGCGGCACATCCTTGACATTGAGGAAATGCCGCCGGGCGAGACGGTGCTGGCATTCCCCGCAATACATTTAAAAACGGTAAAAGAGAGCGATACATACATTTTGGAGGGCGTGCTGCGTTTCACAATAAATGTGGATTGCAGCACGCCCTTTTTGACTTTAAAAGGAGAAAACACGGATTATTTTGTAAGAAAATGCCGCCTGCAGGGCAGGCAGGACGAAACCACCCAGGAGGACAGAGACGACAGGGACACCCGATAAAGCAGCCGGGACGGCTGCACTTTGCCGGGTGTTTTCTGTTGTTCAAGGAAAGGACAGGCCATACCGAGGGGCGGTTCCGGAGGGCTTCCCGGCGGGCGGCACCGGCAGGCGCCGGGGAAGCCGGAACGAAATGCTGTCCCCAGGAAAGGGGATACCATGGGCATGGCACGAGCAGGGAACTGGCTCCCTACACCCGCGGCCAGACATCATATTTTTTCTGTACATACCGCAGCCTTTAGGGGGACTGCGGAATTTTTTTATTCGACACATTTCTATCTGTTTCCCAAGAAGAATACAAAAAGACACATAGTTTTTATTGCGGGCGTACCGGACATTCTGCCGGTGCGCTTTTTTTGCGCCCTGGAATGCGGGCATCAGCCGCCGTTCCGGGGCCGTGCGCCGCCCTTCCAGTCTTGAAAGCCATTTAACCAAATTTCAAGACTGGAGGGAATCTGAATGAAAATTGAATACAAGTTTGTTGATGGAACCGTGACGGAGATCGAGGTGGACGGAAGCCTCGGAGAATTTATGCTTGATCTGAAGAACGAAGGGGACAGGGTGGAAAGGAAGGAAACGCGCCGCCATGTCCTCCTGTCAGCGGTTGACCCGGAAGACCGTTATTTTGATTCGGGGCGGGACACGCCGGAGGAGCTTGCCAGGAAGGACGAGCTTGAGCGGCTTGCTGCAGCCATAGGAAGGCTTCAGCCACAGCAGAGGGAGCTTTTGCGCCGTATTTACTGGAATGGTGAGAAACAGAAGGATATTGCCGCCGAGGACGGGGTGTCGGAACGCGCCATCACAGGAAGGATGAAAAAAATCTATGCTGCCTTAAAAAAATTTATGGATTAGGGGGGTTCAGTTTTGTGTTTCCCGTGGCCTATATGTGAGGGGCAAAAATACAGCCCCTAAGAAATGGAGGTCATGGTTTATGGGACACACGTTGAGGATCAGTGTTTCAAAGGAGCCGGCATCCGGCGGGATCGTGAGCTGCCGCCATATCTCCGTGAGGGAGCGTTTCTTACGCTTCCTCCTTGGGGAG
>JAAWOG010000087.1 GCA_022799355.1 Lachnospiraceae bacterium
TCGTAAGGAACCTCGTTAAGTGCCGACGCTTTTTAACGGGCTCCTTAAGCATTTTATGTTCCTCACGGCTAGGCTAAAGTGCTAACTTAATGACATTGGATTGGACTTACGGTGTTATCTGATCCAGCACTTCATAAATCTCCTCTTCCGTCAAACCTTTAAACTGCAGGATCATTTCACAGGTATCCGATGTGAATATCGTAGTGGTTCTTGTCTCGCCGGTTTCCGTGTCATCACTCAGTTTGAAGGAGATCCCCGACGCATTCAAATATTCTCTTTCGTTGCCGGTTTCCCCGGTTGTGGTAATAACCATGGAAGCTGTTCCGGTGGCATCTTCCGGTTCTGTTTCCCGGTATTTTTGCTGATCGATCGAAAAATGTCCGTTTCCGCAGGAGAATTCGCCTGTGATACCGTAGTCCATAGTGGAGTCTGTTCCGGCAGCCATGTCGGATTCCTCGGGCAGATGTTCCCATTCGTAATAGAATACATCTCCGGTGTAATTTGTCCGGAACGGTTTTTCAAAGCCGGCATGTTCTGCGGCGGTGAAATAATCCGCATATCGGTATTCGGTAACACGGGTTGTCTGATATCCTTTTGTCCAGTTTACGGCATCGTCGGAATCCCATACTTCATAGGTTTCATCCCAGACTTTTTTATTAAGCCAGGGGGTAGAAGAGGTGCCCTTTTCCTCCGAGACAGGGGTGATGGTATTTTCGCCGGACATTTCGGGCAGATCAACATGTAGAGGTTCGCCTTCTTCCGGATGGAAAGATACGTCTATATTTTCACCTGTGGTGAGCCCTTTGATGGAAAGGTGAACATTATTGTTGTAGAGTACGGCGGCGCTGGCGGTTCCGCCGATAAGTAAAACCGCAGCCGCGGCCGCAGCGACAATACCTGAGAGTCTTCTGGGTGTTTTGCTTTTATGCATTGTTTCGTGCTCCTTTCGTGTTAGCTTTTCGAGGAAGTTTTCAGGCATGTGATCGGCAGGTGTAAGCCCCCGTATACGGCAGAGTTCTCTGCATATCCGATCAGCCTTTTCGTATTCCCCGTGGTCGAGACAGTGCTCTATTTTTTTATTCAGTTTTGTGATCAATGCATTGTTATTCTCCATAGGAGTCTCCTTTATATAGATGAAAGGCAGTGTGTTTCGGACACTGCCGTTTGGGGCTGCGCGCACCTCTTAACTGTATATTGCCGTTTGGGGCGGATGTAACGGATTATTTCGGGAGCGTCATGATTCAAAATTCATCCAGTTTCAGATCGGCAGCTATCTTCTGCACCTTTTTGCGGATACGCACATATTTCATGCGGACCGCGGTTTCACTTATATGATATTCTTCCGCGATTGCTTTCATCGGTTTTTGGTCAATATAATATTTCCTGTACAGGTCCCGTTCTTTCGGTTTTAATTTTTGAAGTACCTGTTGCCGGTAGTTTTCTTCGTCTATCATATCGGACTTTTGCAGACAGAGTTCTTCAAAAACATCTCTCTCGAATGCGGTAATTTTTGATTCATCCAAAGGCGCATTTCCCGCCGGCGATTCTTTTGTTTTTTTGTAATATTCGAGGATTAGGTTTCTTGCGGTTACATATAAGAAGGCAACAGGCTTTTCATGAGAGAGAAATAAATTTCCTTTCTGAAATGCGATCATAAATACGTCCTGCGTGATATCCTCCGCAGTTTCTTTATTTGCGGTTTTTGCCAGTATGTAGTTATAGATCCGGGCGTAATTTTCCCGGCATATTTCTTCAAATTGCATGATTTTCTCATTTCGGGTGCCCTTCCGCATCCGCCTCCGTTTATATATGGAAGTTTTTGGGGAATGTAACGGTTTGCGCCTGGTAATATGGTGATTAAAAGATATTTTACCTTTTATGATACCACGGATTGCTTTGTGTTTCATGTTCCGGGCGCTCCAAATCCCATATTGAATATATGGCGGATGTTGAGTATAATCTGGTTTAGACAGTTAGAGAACGTCAGGAATATTTTACGGCAGTAAACCGGAAGGGAGAATGGCTGTGATATATGGAAATTCGCTGGCGTATCATTTTTATACGGCCCGGATTGGAGGAGAGAGAAGTGAAACTTGGATTTATAGGACTCGGCAATATGGCATCCGCCGTCATCGGCGGTATTTTAAAGGAAGGGATCGCGGCGCCGGGGGATATTATCGGCTCCGCAAAGACGAAGGAGACGGCGGAAAAAAAGGCGAAAGAGTTTGGGATAGAGGTATGCACGGAGAACGGAAAAGTGGCGGAGCAGGCGGATGTGCTGGTGCTGGCGGTGAAGCCTCAGTTTTTTCCGGAGGTGATATCGGAGATCCGGGATATTCTTGGAAAAGAGACGCTGGTGATCAGCGTGGCGGCAGGGAAAACCATAAAATATATCGAGGAACAGTTCGGGAGTTCCGGGAACGGAAACGGTTTAAAACTGATCCGCTGTATGCCCAATACGCCTGCCCTGGTGCTGGAGAGCTGTACCGGTTTTTGCGTAAACGGCTATGTCAATCAGGAGGAAAAAGAACTGGCGGAGCGGCTTTTTTGCAGTTTCGGGAAGGCGATAGAGGTGCCGGAGCGGCTGATGGATACGGTGGGAAGTGTAAGCGGTTCCTCGCCGGCTTTCGTTTTTATGTTCATTGAGGCGCTGGCGGACGGCGCGGTGGCGGAAGGGATGCCGAGAGCACAGGCGCTGGAATTTGCGGCGCAGGCGGTTTTGGGCAGCGCGAAACTGGTTCTGGAGAGCGGCATGCATCCGGGAGAACTGAAAGATATGGTCTGCTCCCCGGGGGGCACGACGATACAGGGCGTCAGAACGTTGGAAAAAGGTGGTATGCGCAGTGCGGTGATGGAGGCGGTGATCGCCTGCGCAGAGAAGTCAAAAAAGCTCTGATGGGATATGGGAAGCATGAAAAAGGGCGGAGGGCGTAATAAATAGTATGCCTGAAAAGCCGGATTTTGCGGTATTTCGGTAATTTCCTTAATGAAATCTTAAATATTTTGTTTAAAAGTTTGACAACTTGTTTATAATTTGTTAATATAAGGTTGTAACAAATGTAACATATTTGTAACAAGTTAATAAAAGAAAACTAAAAACAAAAGGAAGGTTATCGAAATGTGTAACGGTAAGAAATGGCTGAAGGGGTTTTTGGGCGCAGCGATGTGTCTTGCCTTGGCAGTCGCAGGCAAACAGGATGTAAATGCCGGACAGGATTATACAATCGGCAGTTACATTGTGTGCACAGAAGATACGAATCTGTTTGTACTGCCGGACTGTAATGAAGGAGTTGTCACTCCGATTGCAAAGAACAGTGTAGCAGTGGTAGTGGAGAATGATGAAATATATACAAAGGTGAGCTGCAATGGCGCTGAAGGCTATTTGTATCAGGAATTTATCGGTTATGATGAGGCACTGATCGCAGCTTACGAGGCGGAACTTCTGGCTAAAAGTGAGGAAGTCCGGATGATGGCGGCAATGATTCAGTGTGAAGCCGGAAATCAGCCGATAGAAGGGCAGGTCGCGGTAGGAGCGGTGATCATGAATCGTGTAAAGGCTCCTAATTATCCCAATACGATAGTGGAGGTGCTTTATCAGCCCTATCAGTTTGGACCGTCAGACAGCCAGTTATTTGCGGATTTACTGACCTATGATACGATCAAAGACAGCTGCAGGGAAGCGGCAAGACAGGCCTTTATGGGTGTTGATAATGTGGCCGGTGCGCTGCACTTCAGAAGAGCGGGCAGCAGAGAAGGCATTGTGATCGGAGATCATGTATTTTATTAAAAATTGAATATGGAGATGTTGCAATATCCCGGGAGAAGATTCCGGGATATCTTTTTTGTTGTATAATTTACGAAAAAGGTGTAGAATAACAGTTATATGAAAGCCGGGGAATATTGTCCGTATGGCGGCTTCGGCGGAAAGGAGAAGATGTAATGGAATGGATCACAAATCCCGTTGCGATCTGGCTTATCATTCTGATTCTGCTGATCGTGATTGAGATTTTTACGCTGGGACTGACGACCATCTGGTTTGCGGGCGGTGCGCTGGTGGCTATCGTTGTGGCTGCTTTGGGCGGTCCGGTATGGCTGCAGATTCTGCTTGCCATTATCGTATCGGCAGTGCTGCTGTTTTTTACAAGGCCGGTTGCAATGAAGTATTTTAACCGTGACCGGGAAAAGACAAATGCGGAATCCCTCGTGGGCAGGCAGGCGATAGTAATCAGTGAGATCAATAACCTGCAGGGCATCGGACAAGTGGCGATAAACGGCATGGAGTGGACGGCGAGGACCATTACGGACGGCCTGACGATAAAGCCCGGGGAGGTAGTGATCATCAGGGGCATTAACGGCGTGAAACTGTTGGTAGAATGTGAAGGGAATTTTCAGAGCCAGGAACAGGGAAATCTTTGAGGGGGCTGAGAGAGTGTGATCTTCACAAAAAATATCATATAAGAAGAGGAGAGTAAAAATGGGTGGTTTTTTTGTGGCAGTATTTTTGATTCTTTTGATTTTTGTTGTCTGTGTACTGGCATCCTGTATTAAGATTGTTCCACAGGCACATGCATATGTTGTGGAAAGGCTGGGTGCTTACCAGGGCACATGGTCCGTGGGCATCCACTTTAAGATGCCGATCTTTGACAGGGTGGCAAGACGGGTTATTTTAAAAGAACAGGTAGTTGACTTCGCACCTCAGCCGGTTATCACGAAGGATAACGTAACGATGCGGATCGACACGGTAGTGTTCTTCCAGATCACAGATCCGAAGCTGTTTACCTACGGTGTGGAAAATCCGATTATGGCGATTGAAAATCTGACCGCTACCACGCTGCGTAATATCATTGGCGAACTGGAACTGGACCAGACACTGACTTCCAGAGAGACGATCAATACAAAGATGCGTGCTTCTCTGGATGAGGCGACAGATCCCTGGGGCATCAAGGTAAACCGTGTGGAACTTAAGAATATTATTCCGCCCGCAGAGATTCAGAATTCCATGGAACGTCAGATGAAGGCGGAGCGTGAACGCCGTGAAGCCGTTACAAGGGCGGAAGGTGAGAAAAAAGCGAGCGTGACCGTTGCGGAAGGTAAGAAGGCGGCGGCGATCCTGGAGGCGGAGGCTGAGAAGCAGTCCGCGATCCTGCGTGCGGAAGCCCAGAAGGAAAAGATGATCCGCGAGGCGGAAGGTCAGGCGGAAGCGATTATGAAGGTACAGCAGGCTACGGCGGACGGTATCCGGATGCTCAGAGAGGCCGGCGCGGATGAGGCGGTGCTGAAATTAAAGAGCCTGGAGGCATTTGCGAAAGCAGCCGACGGAAACGCGACGAAGATTATCATTCCGTCTGAAATTCAGGGGATCGCGGGGCTGGCAAGTTCCGTAAAAGAGATTATGGCAAAATAAAGATGAGCGAAATTGCCCCCCGCAGGATAAAGTGATTACCCTGCGGGGGAATTTTCGTATCAGAGAGGGAGCTGCATGAGGGCAGGGAAAACGCAGAGAAATGAACGGGAAGGAAGTGGCGAAAATGGATCTGAAAGGAAGGCATTTTTTAAAGTTACTGGATTATACACCGGAGGAGATCACGTATTTACTGGATCTTTCGGCGGAGTTTAAGGAAAAAAAGAAAAAGGGAGAACTGACGGAATATTTTCGGGGAAAGAATATTGCGCTGATCTTTGAGAAAACGTCCACACGGACAAGGTGTTCTTTTGAGGTGGCGGCACATGACCTGGGGATGGGGACTACCTACCTTGATCCGTCGGGTTCTCAGATCGGAAAGAAAGAGAGCATAGCGGATACGGCGCGGGTGCTGGGGCGGATGTATGAGGGCATCGAGTACAGGGGCTTCGGACAGGAGATTGTGGAGCAGCTGGCAAAATATGCCGGGGTGCCGGTCTGGAACGGGCTGACCAACGAATTTCATCCCACCCAGATGCTGGCGGACCTTCTGACAATACGGGAACATTTCGGGTATCTGAAAGGGATAAAGCTGACTTATATGGGAGATGCCCGCTTCAATATGGGTAATTCTCTGATGGTTGCCTGCGCGAAGATGGGAATGCATTTTACCGCCTGTACGACGGCTGCGTTCTTTCCCGATGAGGAACTGGTAAAGGAGTGCGGAAAGATTGCGTCGGAGAGCGGCGGAAGCGTAATGCTGGAAGAAGATCCGATGAAAGGCACAAAGGGGGCTGATGTGGTCTATACGGATGTATGGGTTTCCATGGGAGAGCCGGATGAGGCATGGAGCAGCCGGATCAAAGCCCTCTCGCCCTATCAGGTAAACCGGAAGATCATGGAGAATGTGGGGGAGAGAGCGGTATTTATGCATTGCCTGCCGGCATTCCATGATCTGAATACGAAAGTCGGGAAAGAGCAGGGAGAGAAGTTCGGCTTTTCCGAACTGGAAGTGACGGACGAAGTATTTGAATCTCCGGCATCCATCGTATTTGACGAGGCGGAAAATCGGATGCATACGATCAAGGCGGTTATGGCGGCGACATTGGGAATGCCGGAAAAGTGAGTGAACCCCATGAAGGATTGCGCCATGGTGCCTGATCCGGAGAGAGGCAGGATATTTGAAAATACGGAGAGAAGGAGCGGGAGCGTATGAAGGCGGAGATGATAAGGATTTTACGGGAAAGTAAAGAGTATATATCAGGACAGGAACTTTGCGACCGTTTTGAAGTTTCCCGCACTGCGATTTGGAAGATTATCAATCAGTTGAAAGAGGAGGGCTATGTCATCGAGGCGAAGCAGAACAGAGGATATCGCCTTTTAGAAAGCCCTGACAGCATGGAGGCTTATGAGCTTGAGAGCCGCATGTGTACAAAATGGGCGGGCAGAAATGTCTCCCATAAAAAAGAAACGGGTTCCACCAACATAGACTGCAAGCAGCTTGCCGCGGCGGGAGCAGCCCACGGAACGCTGGCGGTAGCGGATGCGCAGATGAGCGGCAGGGGCAGACGGGGGAAAAGCTGGCAGTCTCCGGCGGGAGAGTCCGTCTATATGTCCTTGCTCTGCAGACCGGATTTTCCGCCCGACAAGGCGCCGATGCTGACGCTTGTGATGGGGCTTTCGGTGGCGGAAGCGGTAAAGCAATATACCGGGCTGCCAGCCGGGATCAAGTGGCCGAACGATGTGGTGGTAAACGGAAAAAAGATCTGCGGCATCCTGACGGAGATGGAGATGGGGCTGGAGACCAAGGAGATACAGTATCTGGTGATAGGCGTGGGCATCAATGTCAACAACGGCCGCCGAAAGATGCAAGAGAGCGGCTCCTGGGAGGAGGCGGCGGAAGAGGCTTTTCCGGGAGAACTGCGGGATAAGGCTACCAGCCTGTTTCTGGAGCAGGGGGAGAAGGAGGGGAAAATTTCCCGGGCAGTGTTGGTGCGGTATGTGATGGAGGCCTTCGAGAGGAACTATGAGCTGTTTTCAAAGACACTGGATCTGTCTTTGCTGATGGAGAGCTACAACGGTTGTCTGGTGAACAAAGACGCGGGGGTGAAAGTCCTTGATCCCAAAGGGGAGTATACCGGTGTGGCAAGAGGTATCGACAAGGGGGGCGATCTGCTGGTGGAGAGAGAGGATGGAGAGGTTAAGAAAGTATATTCCGGAGAGGTGTCAGTGCGGGGGATATACGGCTACGCGCAGTAGAAGCGGAGAAGGACGGACGAAGGGGTTATTATATGGAAGGGAAAGAGATGGAGTATCAGAACGAAAGAATCGTGCTCTGCGGTGCCAGCAGCTACGAGCAGAAATATTATTTTAATAAAAGGTTTGAAAAGATCCCCCGTTCCATTCAGGATGAGCTGCATATTATGTGTGTGCTGTTCACGGAGGAAGTGGGCGGCGTGATCACATTTGTGTTTGAGGCTGACGGGAGTCTGTCCATTGAGACGGAAGCGGCGGAGGACGATTATATGTATGATGAGATATCCAGCGGGCTTTTGGTGAGTAAGATCAGGAACACAAGATGGGAACTTCTTGAATCGCTGGATCTGTATTACAGGGTATTTATCAGGCATGAAGATATTTCCGCGCTGCTGACGGAGGGGACGGAATAAGGGAAGGGAGAAGAAGGACCATGATACTGGTTTTGGATGTAGGAAATACAAATATCACATTTGGCGTATATAAAGGGGAACAGCTCTGTGCGACATTCCGTATGATGTCAAAGACGCCCCACACTTCGGATGAGTACGGGGTGCAGATCGTGGATATGCTGGAGCGAAACGAGATCGGGCGGGAGCAGATTACCGGAGCGATCATTGCCAGCGTAGTTCCCAATGTGATGCACGCTCTGGTAGGGGCTGTGGTAAAGTATATTAAGATGACGCCGCTGATCGTGGGACCGGGGGTGAAAACCGGAATCAGGGTGATCACGGCGAATCCCTATGAGATCGGCAGCGACAGGATCGTGGATGCGGTGGCGGCATATGAGAAATACGGCGGGCCCGTACTGGTTCTGGATTTCGGTACGGCGACGACCTATGATTATGTGACAAAGGACGGCTGCTTCGCGGCGGGCATTACGGCGCCCGGTATCCGTATTTCGGCAAAGGCGCTCTGGGAGGGGGCGGCAAAATTGCCGGAGATCGAGATTATGAAACCGAAATCGATTCTGGCGCAGGAGACCATCAGCAGTATGCAGGCCGGGCTTGTGTACGGGCAGATCGGGCAGACCGAGTATATTGTCAGGCAGGTGAAAAAGGAGACGGGGCTCGAAGATATGAAGGTGGTTGCCACCGGCGGGCTTGGCAGAATCATTTCCGATGAGACGGACGTGATCGATATTTATGACAGCACACTGACATTGGACGGGCTTCGGATCATCTACGCAAAGAATAAAAAACAGCTATGAGTATTTTAAAAATAGGCGATGTAACATTAGAGAACAATATTATGCTGGCTCCCATGGCAGGTGTGACGGACCTGCCTTTTCGTCTGCTGTGCAGAAGGCAGGGGGCCGGACTTGTATGCATGGAGATGGTCAGCGCCAAGGCGATTCTGTATCGGAACAGAAACACGGAGGAGCTTTTGCGGATTCACCCGGAGGAAGGGGCTGTGAGCCTGCAGTTGTTCGGCAGCGATCCGGGGATCATGGGGCAGATCGCGGGGCAGATACAGGAGAGGCCTTTTGATATACTGGATATCAATATGGGCTGTCCCGTGCCGAAGATCGTAAATAACGGGGAAGGTTCGGCGCTGATGAGAGATCCGAAGCTGGCAGAGGAGATCATCCGCAGCGTTGCGGCGGCCTCACGAAAGCCGGTAACCGTGAAGATCCGAAAGGGATTTGATGAGGAACATGCCAATGCGGTGGAAGTGGCAAAACGCGCGGAGGAGGCGGGGGCTGCCGGCATCGTTGTCCACGGCAGGACGAGGGAGCAGTTCTATACGGGAAAGGCTGACTGGGAGATCATCGCGGAGGTGAAAGAGGCGGTGGGGATACCCGTGATCGGAAACGGGGACGTGGATACGCCCGAGAGCGCCGAAAGGATGCTGAGAGAAACCGGATGCGACGGTGTGATGGTGGGCAGGGCGGCAAGGGGAAATCCGTGGATATTCCGGGAGATCCTGACATATCTGGAGAGTGGGAAAATTCCGGAGAGGCCGGCTCCATCGGAGAAGCGGGAGCGTATTTTAGAACATGCCGCGCTGATGCTTGAGGTGAAAGGAGAATACACCGCCGTGCGTGAGATGCGAAAACATGTCTCCTGGTATACGGCGGGCTGCCCCCGCTCGGCGAGGCTGAGAGGAAGGATCAATACCGTGGAGAGCATGGAAGAGATGGAGGCGTGTGTCCGGGAAATATTTCGGTAAAATTTTGCGCCGGCAGCGCATATATTTTAAAGAAAAAACAGCTTTCCATGATCGGATCATGCTGACAAGCTTATCAGCCGGGGCAGTGTTTGTGGGATATCGGATACTTTATTTTTATAAGAAGGAAAATGCTTTTTATCTGGAAAAGAGCACAGGCAGAATAAGAAAATACAAAAACGCCTCCCGGGCGGGAAATATTTCTTTTGAGGAAAAGCAGCCGGGGGCGCGGGGGGATGAGGAACTGCCTGTCAGGATTTTTTTCTGCGGCGTGCCGGAATATTACGGCACGCGGATGGGATGGGGCGGCAAAAGTTTCCCGGTTTCCTGGAATTTCGGGCAGCTCCTGCGCCTGATGCAGAATTGCTGTGAATATATTTCCGCGGATGCCTATTATCTGGAAGAGGGATTTGAGAGAGAGCTCACGGAGGGGGAGTTCGGTTTTACGCCGGGCAGACAGCGGATGTGCGGTGAGCTGATAGGAAAACTGACGGGGCAGTTCAGGGGTATTGACAGCATTTTATATCTGGCAGATGAGTTTTGCGAGCGCGCCCCGGAGATGCCGCTTGGAGAGGAACTGCTCAGGAAACTCCACTATTTTTTTTATATGGGAGAGAGAACGGAACAGTATGCGGCTATGGAGGAGAATCTCTGGCAGGAGTATGGGATGCCGCTTATGACGGTGAGAAGGGCGGAAGAACTTGTGACCTGCCGCTTAAAGCGCCTGCTTGTGCTGGATGACAGGCAGGAGGGAGATACGGACTGGGAGATGCTGCCAAGGGGCTGTGTCTATCTGGATCTGTGGTCGGATACCGGGAGAAGGAGCAGGATTGCGGAAAAAAGGGTGGATATAAAATATATGTCGGAGTACCTGTATCTGCGCCAGAATCTTGACACACCATGAGAAAATGGTTATAATGTGCGCGAAGGCAATGCCAATACGAACTAAGAAAGGAAAATGTTGGACGATGGAAGAAAAAAAACACATTCTGACTGCGGAAGGTTTAAAAAGATACGAGGATGAGCTGTACTATCTGAAAAATGAGAGATATAAAGAGATCACACAGGCGATCAAGGAAGCAAGGGCACAGGGCGATCTGTCCGAGAATGCCGAGTATCAGGCGGCAAAGGAAGCGCAGAGACAGGCTGATGCACGTATCGAGGAACTTGAAAACCTGCTGAGCAATGTGGAAGTGGTGGATGAGAGCGAGGACAGTTCCGTTGTCCGCATCGGCAGCACGGTCCGCATTAAGGACTTAGAGTATGACGAGGAGATGGAGTACCAGATCGTCGGCTCAAGTGAAGCGGACACCGATAAGAATATGATTTCCAATGAGTCTCCTTTAGGGGCGGCGCTGATCGGCGCAGCGGAGGGAGAGACCGTCAGCGTACAGGCGCCTGTCGGTGAGATACGTTACCAGGTACTGGAGATCGGGAAAAAGGGAAGGGAATAAAAGTGGCAGAAGCACAGAATCAGAATATGGAGAAAGAGCAGGATTTAGGGAAACTGCTGAAGGTGAGAAGAGAAAAATTATCCGCGCTGCAGGAGGCAGGGAAAGATCCTTTCCTGATCACAAAATATGATGTGACGCATCACAGCGAGGAGATCAAGGCGAAGTTCGAGGAACTTGAGAACAAAAAAGTTTCCGTGGCGGGACGTCTGATGAGCAAGCGTGTGATGGGGAAGGCGTCTTTTTGTCATGTCCAGGATCTGGAAGGCATGATACAGTGCTATGTGGCAAGGGACAGCCTCGGAGAAGAGTCTTATGCGGATTTCAAAAAATATGATATCGGTGATCTGGTGGGGATTGAGGGCTTTGTCTTTAAGACAAAGACAGGCGAGACTTCCGTTCACGCCGAGAAAATGACATTACTGTCAAAATCTTTGCAGATCCTGCCGGAAAAATGGCACGGGCTGACCAATACGGATATCAGATACCGCCAGAGATATACGGACCTGATTATGAACGAGGACGTGAGAAAGACCTTTGTGGCACGTTCCAGGATCATCAGCTCGATCCGCCGTTATCTGGATGAGCGGGGATTTTTGGAGGTGGAGACACCGATGCTGGTGAGCAATGCCGGCGGTGCTGCGGCAAGGCCTTTTGAGACGCACTACAATGCGCTGAATGAGGATGTGAAGCTGCGGATTTCACTGGAACTGTACTTAAAGAGGCTGATCGTGGGCGGCATGGAGCGGGTGTACGAGATCGGGCGCGTATTCAGAAACGAAGGGCTTGATACAAGACACAATCCCGAGTTCACGTTGATGGAACTCTATCAGGCCTACACGGACTATAACGGCATGATGGATCTTACCGAAGATATGTTCCGGCACGTAGCGCAGGAAGTCTGCGGGACCACAACGGTTCCCTACGGCGAGGAGATGATCGATCTCGGAAAGCCTTTTGAGCGGATCACGATGGTGGATGCCGTGAAGAAATATACGGGCATCGATTTTGATGAAGTGGCGGATACGGCGGCGGCAAAGAAGCTGGCGGACGAAAAGAATGTTCACTATGAGGAGCGCCACACAAAGGGAGATATCCTGAACCTGTTTTTTGAGGAGTTTGTGGAGGAGCATCTGATCCAGCCGACCTTTGTGATGGATCATCCGGTGGAGGTTTCACCGCTGACAAAGAGAAAACCGGACAAGCCGGACCATGTGGAGCGGTTTGAGCTGTTTATTATGGCGCGGGAAATGTGTAATGCCTATTCCGAGTTAAATGATCCGATCGATCAAAGAGAGCGTTTCAGGGCACAGGAAGCGGCTCTTGCGGCGGGGGACGAAGAGGCCAATACAACGGACGAGGATTTCATGAATGCACTGGAGATTGGGATGCCGCCTACCGGTGGTATCGGTTATGGAATCGACAGACTGGTGATGCTGCTTACGAACCAGCCGGCGATCAGGGATGTTTTGTTGTTCCCGACGATGAAAACGCTTGGCGGAAAAGACCAGTAAAATCAAGGGTTTGCGGTACTTGAACTTGTAAACTACAACAAATTTACAACAATTTTAC